>JAAGZM010000770.1 GCA_024206355.1 Gammaproteobacteria bacterium
AATAAGTCTAAAAAACGTGCAATCAAATGTGTAGGCAAACTCACTCAATGGGTGAATACTAATCCTTCTGTAAGTTGCTGTTTTGAAATAAATAACCATAAGTCAGAGCCGGTCAACTGAGGATTCTAGGTTTAAGGATTACAAATAGAGAATTTCTTCAAAAACCTGAGTTTGCTGATAATTTTTCTTGAGGAAAACTAGACACCTGCTAACTCATCTCGCATTGCATCGATTGTTTTTTTGTAATCATCGCTATTAAAGATAGCCGACCCTGCAACAAAAGTGTCAGCACCTGCAGCTGCAATCTCTTGAATGTTAGTGATCTTTACACCACCATCAATTTCAAGGCGAATATCAAGTCCACTATCGTCAATTATTTTACGAGCGGTTCTTAGTTTATTAAGTGCTTCTGGAATAAATGATTGACCACCAAATCCAGGGTTAACTGACATAATTAAAATCATATCGATTTTATCCATCACATATTCTAGACAGTCGAGAGATGTTGCAGGGTTGAATACTAAACCTGCTTTGCAACCACCTTGTTTGATTCGTTGCAAGCTACAGTCTATATGTTGAGTTGCCTCTGGATGAAAGGTTATCATCGAGGCACCAGTATCAATAAACTGCTGAATTAAATCATCAACAGGGGATACCATAAGATGCACATCAATTGGTGCTTTGATGCCATAATTGACAAGTGCTTTACAGATTTCCGGACCAAAAGTCAGGTTAGGAACATAATGATTATCCAT
>JAAGZM010000771.1 GCA_024206355.1 Gammaproteobacteria bacterium
AGTCTATTTCTGATAGCCATTAAATTTAATTTGTGCGAGATCTCTCACAAAGCTGTAGGACATTAGTGCTTTTCACTACAGTGATCAGACATTTATTTTACCAATAATAATATATCTAATTGATTTTTATAGAATTTATTTTTTTTTATCTTAAAGACTATTTGTAAGCAATGATCCCTATTGCGAAAAAGTTCAGTCAATATATTATGTGAGTTGTTCTCAAGGAATAGAGGCCAATTTTAAAGGACTGTTACAAGGATGCCAGCAAGGAGCTACAGATTTCAGGATGAAATAGAGGATATGGATTGTCTTCAGGATGAAAATGTAAGGGCGGTTTACCGCCCTTTTTCATGCCCGCCTATAAATTCTCAAAACTATTTCCGAACTTAAATTCAGTACCAAGGCACAGTTATGCCCACAATTCAGCAATTCAAGGGTCAAGGGTCAAGGGGGTCAGATCAACTTGGGGTCAAGGGGGTCAGATCAACTTGAGGTCAAGGGGGTCAGATCAACTTGGGTCAAGGAGGTCAGATCAACTTGGGATCAAGGGGGTCAGATCAACTTGAATTTGACACCCTTGAATTCATCAAGTTGATCTGACCCCCTTGAATTATGACCCCCTTGAATTCATCAAGTTGATCTGACCCCCTTGAATTTTTCTTAACTTAGACTCAGTGTTTGCTCTCTTTTGCTATATAATTATTTCATCATTATTATTCTATGGAAAATTTTGGGCTTTTTGATGACACAATTAATTAATGTTGCCGTTGCTGGTGCTAATGGGCGAATGGGTAGTGAGATAGTTACTGCTTGCGTTGATAATGGATATACTGAACTTGCTTCTGCATTTGTGCGTTCCGGCAATTCGCTTATTGGAGAGAAGGTTACATCAACTGTTGAATATTCTTCTCAAGATAACTTGTCTGGTGAAAATTTTGATGTTTTAGTTGATCTCACTTTACCTGAAAATACGCTTTCTAATCTCAATCAATGTGTGACTTTGGGCAAAGCACTTGTTATCGGCACTACGGGATTTTCTGTGGAGCAGCAACAGCAGATCAATGATGCAGCAAAAACTATTCCTATACTTCAGGCTTCAAATATGAGTATCGGTGTGAACCTAACATTAGCATTACTAAAAAAAGTAGCTACTGTTGCTCCAAGTGCTGATATTGCTATTTCTGAGACTCATCATATTCATAAAGTTGATTCACCATCAGGCACAGCAATAACCATGGCAGAAGTTATTGCTAGTTCTTTGAATAAAAATATTGAAGATTGCCTAACGATTGATTCTATTCGTGAAGGAGAAGTTGTTGGTGATCATAGTGTTACGTTTTCAATGGATAATGAAGAAATTGAAATTTCTCACCGAGCAACTGATCGCCGGGTATTTTCTGAAGGTGCTATAAGAGCGGCCCTATGGTTAGCTAAAAAAGAACCAGGGCTTTACTCTATGGATGACATGCTCGATTTATAACAGGTTTTAATGACTCTGACCCAATAAATTTATTAAGACATCCCATCAAAGAAACGCTTCACCCCATCGAACCAATTAGTGGCTTGTGGAGAGTGTTTTGACGTTCCTTGCAAAGATTTTGATAGTTGCTCTATCAAAGACTTTTGCTCTTTTGATAGCTTAACTGGCGTTTCAACAACAACCTTGCACATAAGATCACCTGCACCACCACCACGCATAGGTTTAACACCTTTGCCTCTTAATCTAAACATTCTGCCAGTTTGTGTTTCTGATGGAATACTCAGTTTTACTCGACCATTGAGTGTTGGCACTTCAAGATCACCACCTAGTGCAGCTAAGTGGAAAGCAATTGGCACTTCGCAATAAAGATTTTCTGCTTCTCGGTGGAAAATTTCATGTTCTTTTACATGAATTTGCACATACAGATCACCCGAAACTGCACCTGGACCACCGGCTTCACCTTCGCCACTGAGTCTGATTCTGTCACCCGTATCAACACCAGCTGGCACTTTCACAGAAAGTGTTTTAACTTTCTTAGTTCGGCCTTGTCCTGAACAAGTTGGACAAGGATCTTTGATCATCTTGCCCTGACCATGACAAGCTGGGCAAGTTTGTTGGATTGAAAAGAACCCTTGCTGCATGCGAACCTGACCGGCTCCACCACAGGTACTACAACTGACTGGATGCGTACCTTTTTTTGCTCCGCTTCCACTACAGGAATCACAATTTACATAGGTTGGAATTTTTATCTTAACTGTTGTGCCACTAACAGCCTGCTCCAAATTCAACTCAAGGTTATATCGAAGATCGGAGCCTTTAGCTTGACGTTGATGACCGCCACCGCCGGCTCCTCCACCACCAAATATATCGCCAAAAACATCGCCGAATATATCGCTGAAATTACCAGAGCCACCAGCACCGCCACCAAAACCACCAGCACCTTTTACACCTTCATGACCAAATCTATCATAGGCAGCACGTTTTTCTTCACTCGATAAAACTTCGTAAGCCTCTTTAGCTTCTTTAAATTTTTCTTCACCATCTTTGCCCGGATTACGATCGGGGTGATACTTCATAGCCTTCCGTTTGTATGCCTTTTTCATTTCGGCATCGGTGGAAGATTTTGATACACCTAGTACTTCGTAATAATCACGCTTAGACATTTCTTAATTCCAATATTGCTAAAAATTAATTTATTAATAATGGGATCAGAGTCAAACTAATGGGGTCAGAGTCAATTTTAAATTGACTCTGACCCCATTATTTTGACTCTGACCCTGTTTTACTATTTCTTATCGTCTACTTCTTCAAACTCAGCATCGACAACATCTTCACCACCAGCATTTTCTGCTGCTGACTCTTCTGCACCAGCATCAGTTGCTCCTTCAGCACCTGCACCTGCAGCTTCAGCTTCAGCTTGTGCTTTTGCATACATTTGCTCAGCCATTTTCGCAGATGCTTTAGAGAGTACCTCAGTTTTAGCATCTATCTCTTCTTTGTCATCGCCTTTAAGAGCAGCTTCTAAATCAGTAATCGCAGTTTCAATTTCTGCTTTTTCGTCATCAGTAATTTCTGCTTCTTCCATAGTTTTCTTTACTGAATGAATAAGGCCATCACCAGTATTTCTGGCAGTAACCATTTCTTCAAACTTCTTATCTTCCTCAGCATTAGCCTCAGCATCACGAACCATTGCTTCTATTTCATCATCCGATAAACCACTCGATGCCTTAATCACAATTGATTGCTCTTTGCCAGTCGCCTTGTCCTTCGCATTAACATGCATAATACCGTTCGCATCAATATCGAAGATTACTTCTATTTGAGGCATACCACGTGGAGCAGCTGGGATATCTTGTAAATCAAATTTACCAAGTGATTTGTTCTGGCTCGCCATCTTGCGCTCACCCTGTATAACATGAACCGTCACAGCAGTTTGATTATCATCAGCTGTAGAGAAAACCTGATCCGCTTTTGTTGGAATCGTTGTATTCTTCTCAATCAGCGTAGTCATCACGCCACCCATGGTTTCAATACCAAGCGACAGTGGTGTTACGTCTAGTAACAATACATCAGTAACATCACCAGCAAGTACTGCACCTTGAATTGACGCGCCAACCGCAACCGCTTCATCAGGGTTAACATCACGACGTGCATCTTTACCAAAAAACTCAGCAACAACTTTCTGAACCTTAGGCATACGTGTTTGACCACCAACAAGAATAATATCGTCGATATCATTAACATTTAGACCAGCATCGCTGATCGCCATTTTCAGAGGAGCCAATGTACGTTGTACAAGATCGTCAACCAAAGACTCTAGCTTTGCACGTGTCAACTTAACGTTCAGATGCTTAGGACCTGATGCATCAGCTGTTACGTAAGGTAAATTCACATCTGTCTGTGAAGTTGATGATAATTCAATCTTAGCTTTTTCAGCAGCTTCTTTAAGACGCTGCATCGCTAAAGGATCACCTGTTAAATCCATGCCTTGCTCTTTCTTAAACTCAGCCGCTAGATATTCGATGATCCTTAAATCAAAATCTTCACCACCAAGGAATGTATCACCATTAGTCGCTAGTACTTCAAAAGTATGTTCGCCTTCAACATCAGCAATTTCAATGACTGATATATCAAAAGTACCACCACCTAAATCGAATACTGCGATTGTCTGGTCGCCTTTACCTTTGTCCATACCGTAAGCAAGGGCTGCAGCTGTTGGCTCATTGATGATTCGTTTCACATCAAGACCGGCAATCTTACCAGCATCTTTCGTTGCTTGACGTTGTGAGTCATTGAAATAAGCAGGAACAGTTACAACTGCTTCTGTTACTTCTTCACCAAGAAAATCTTCAGCAGTCTTCTTCATTTTCTTTAAAACTTCTGCAGAAACTTGAGGTGGCGCCATTTTCTCGCCATTGCCTTCAACCCATGCATCACCATTGTCAGCAGCGATAATTTTATAAGGCACCATTTTGATGTCTTTTTGAACAACGTCATCTTTAAACTGACGTCCGATCAATCGCTTGATAGCAAATAATGTATTCTCAGGGTTAGTGACACCTTGACGCTTAGCTGGCATACCAACTAGAGTTTCATTATCTTTAGTGAACGCTACGATAGAAGGTGTTGTGCGTGCGCCTTCTGCATTTTCAATAACG
>JAAGZM010000772.1 GCA_024206355.1 Gammaproteobacteria bacterium
ACTAGCACTTGTCCGACCAGCAATTCTAATGTAGAATCGCCATCGTTGGACGTATAAACATCCACGTAGTTTACTTATGCTATCTGTATTTGTAAGCCAACATTGCATAATAAAAAGCAATATTTATTATTTATAACTAGTTATCAAACGGGAAAAAACATGCCAAATAATATTAAACTAAAAAGTTTGGTTGTAGCTATGGGGTTGACCTTAGGGTCAGTACCTGTATATGCAGCTGAAGACGCTGACGGTGCTGACGATGAAGCTGAAGTTATCATCATCACAGGTACTCGTCGTACTGAAAAGAGCGTAGGCGAATCTATGGTGCCAATCGATGTGGTCACAGGCGCTGAACTTGAAAACATGGGTACTGCTGATCTGAACGACATGCTTAGAACAACGGTTCCATCATACAATGTCGCACGTACTTCAATTTCTGATGCAGCAACAATTGTACGTCCAGCCACTCTACGTGGTCTGCCACCAGATAACACTCTGATTATGGTCAATGGTAAACGTCGTCATCGTTCAGGCGTTATTGCCGAATCTGGCGGTTCTCTAGTTGAAGGCTCGCAAGGCGCTGATATATCAGGAATTCCAGCTCTCGCTCTTGAACGTATGGAAGTATTGCGTGATGGCGCAGCTTCTCAGTATGGTTCTGATGCTGTTGCAGGTGTTATGAACTTTATTTTAAAAGATGATCCTGAAGGCATGACCTTTGAAGCTCGTACTGGTCAATACTCAGAAGGTGACGGTGACTTAATGCAGGTAATGGGAAACATTGGTTTACCATTAGGTGACGATGGTTTCTTGAATATTACTGGTACTTGGATGCAGTCTGATCCAACTAGCCGTTCTCAGAAACGTGATGATGTTGAAGTACTGAGAGCTGCTCCGTGGAGTCTAGATATACCTGAAATTGCACAGGTTTGGGGTGCTCCTGAATATAAAGATAACTTTAATGTATTCTTCAACTCAGGAATTGTACTTTCTGATAGCCAAGAAATTTATGCTTTTGGTAACTATGGAGAACGTACAAC
>JAAGZM010000773.1 GCA_024206355.1 Gammaproteobacteria bacterium
ATATTTTATGCTGCTGGCACGCTTTTAAATGATGACTTAGGTCTTGCTGATGGAACTGTATTAGCTGCAGGTACCATTCTTGCACAGGATATTACTATTCGTGATACTGCTGCTCTAAATGTCTTTTATCTTGCTATTGCACTGATTGTAATGGGTGTAGGTTTCTTGAAACCAAATATATCAACGATAGTTGGAAAGCTGTATAGCGATGACGATCCCCGTAGAGACTCAGGTTTTACTATTTTTTATATGGGTATTAATATTGGTTCATTTGTAGCGACCATACTTTGTGGTTGGTTAGGTGAAACTTACGGATGGAAATATGGTTTCGGTGCTGCTGGTATCGGTATGATCATAGGTCTTTTCACTTTTCTATATGGTCAGAAATACCTTAAAGGTCATGCTGAACCAAGTAATCCAGGTATTTTAAAAGAAAAAGTAATGGGTATTATTAGTCGCGAGTACTTTATATATCTTTGTGCAATACTTGCTACAGGGGTTGTTTGGTACCTTGTTCAAGATGAGCCAGTAGTCTATGCAACCCAAAATGCATTTTTAGTTATCGCTATTGTAGGCATTATCCTCTATTCAATGTTTCATGATAGAGAAGGTGTTAGTAAGGGGACTGGTCAATTTATTGCTGGTACAACGATACTACTTGGGCTATTAGCCGTGTTAGGTTCTACTACAACTGTTCTTGGTTCCTCAGATGCTATTGGCGAATATCTTGTCTACGCCACAATTATTGCACTGGTTTCATTTATTGTTTACGGCTTTAAATTTCATAATTCAGATGATTATGGGCGTACAGTAGTATTGATGGTTCTCATATTGTCCACAGTTGTTTTCTGGGCACTGTTTGAACAATCGGCGGGTTCAATGACGCTTTATGCGGATAGAGTATTACAGCGTAATGTGATGGGCTCTGAAATTCGAGCGTCAATGTTTGGTTCGCTAAATGCTGGATTTATCATGGTACTGGCAATTCCTTTTTCTGCACTTTGGATTTGGCTTGCAAAGAAAAATTTAGAGCCGTCTACACCAGTAAAATTTGCTCTAGGTATTATTCAGGTGGGTATTGGATTTGGTGCCTTGGTAATCGGAGCTCAATTTCCGGATGCATCAGGCAAAGTAGCTGCTATATGGTTGGTACTAGCCTATCTGTTGCACACTACGGGTGAATTATGTCTTTCTCCTGTTGGCTTATCAGCGGTAACAAAGTTGTCCGTCTCAAGAGTTGTCGGTGTTAGTATGGGAACCTGGTTCCTCGCAACGGCTCTTTCAGAGACAGTTGCAACAAGAATAGGTAAGATTGCTGCAATTGATACTTCTGGTGTTGAAACTGCCAGTGTTGCTGAGACATTAGCTAAATATACTGAACTCTATGAATTCTTGTTATATTTCGGAGTAGGTTTTGGTATATTTATGCTATTGATATCTCCTTTATTAAGAAAAGGCATGCACGGTGTACATTAAACACTAAAGCTGCTTTTCATTGTACTTGTAATAGAAGTAATAGAAGTAATAGAAGCCTAGCAATATGCTGGGCTTTTTCTTATCAAGCAAAAATGTGATCACTATCACATTAACATACTGTCAATTAGAATATAATCATTATGAATCAAGCGCATTAGTATGTTCTGGAGACTATTAATAGGTTATTGGTAATGGATTGGGAATATTTACAGGCACCAAACCCTAGAGAAAACATGCATAGTATTTTGCTAATGCATATCAATCAACATGAGATCGAGTCTGCCGAGCGTACATCAAAACCTCATTTTGAACTGGCCGCATGGTTAAAAATTCTGCCCAGCTACCTTCTATGCTATTAATTGAATATAGTGATTTAAATGGAAAGAGTTGGCAAATTGTTGATGCAGCAAGGATGCACTCAATGAACGGCACGATACTTTTGTCGGGTATTGTTGACTTAAAAAATAAAAATATTAAGGAAGTTGATATCTATTATTGTCACCCTAATCCAGCTATTGAATGTGTGATTGAAGAGTTGAGGTTTAATGATAAATTATTACAAAGAGATCTTTTTGATACATATCAAACTGCATAACTATAACTAATATGAACAGTCGTTCAATAATGAAAAATCATTATAGTCAACAAGATAAATCTCCTGTTAAATAAGTTGTTCCATTTATATTGCAAGCGCTTCAATGCTATTTGCTCCCTAAGCTGATTCTTGAGCAGTTGTTCATTATCCATTTTTATACAGTATATGCTACAATACTTCTCGTTTGCCAATATGTAAAACAATATTTATTGAACGTTCGTTCAATTTAAGGTTATACTGATTATACAATTTACTATGTGAGTCGGATACTGCTATGGCTAGGCCTTTATCATTTGAACGTGATGTTGTAATTGACCAATCGATGCAAGTTTTTTGGCGTCAAGGATTTCAAGGAACTTCAATGAGAGATATTGGTAAAGCAACTGTTTTGAACCCAGGTAGCCTCTATGGATATTTTGGTAATAAACGAAAATTATTTATATTAGTTTTAGAGCACTATTATAAATATTTATCAGCTAGTATTAATCAATCGTTAAATCAGTCTTCATCAAATGCAATTATTCTAAGAAATTTCTTTACCTTAATATTAAAAGAAAATGAAAATACCGAAATTAAAGGCTGTCTCTTGGTTAACTCTTTACTAGAAATGGCACAAGATAGTGAGATCCAGGCACATGTGGCGGCTATGTTCAGTGGCCTAGAGGAAATGTTTTACTGGATAATTGTTAAGGGGCAAAAGGAAGGCGATTATCATCCTAAGATTAAAGCAAGACAAACAGCTAGATATTTATTGAACAACTACTTAGGCTTAAGAGTTCAGTGTATGACTGAAAAAGATAATGAGCAGCTGGGGGAGATTATTGATAATTTTCTAGCAGTTCTTGATTAAAAAAATTGTTAACTAATTGTTGAAAATAATACACTTTGGTTTCGTCCAGAATCCTTAGCGTGATAAAGCGCAGTATCAGCTCTATTGAGCCATGCCAATTCACTTTCGTCTTCCTCATTGGTTTCAGCTAGGCCTAAACTTACGGTAACTTTAATTTCAGTATTGTCATATTTGATTGTAAGACTTTCAATGTTTTTCCGAAGCCGTTCACTAAAAATTCTACCATTTCGTTCAGATACATTTGTGAGAATTATCACAAACTCTTCACCGCCGTATCTCCCTGATATGTCAGTTTCTCGTTGATTGTTTTGTAATGTTTTAGCAACTTTTCTAATCACCTCATCGCCAGCTTGATGCCCATAGGTATCGTTTACTAATTTAAAATGATCAATATCAAATATCACCACTGTTCTGGGGTTATGATCACGTCCAAAACGTTTATATTCAGAGAGTAAACGCTCTTCCCAATAACCCCTATTATTTAGTGCTGTCATTGCATCTGTATGAGATAATTGTTCAAGTTTAGCATTCATGAGGTGCAACTCTTTTCGTTGGCTTGCAATATCAGTTACATCATAGATGATAAGACATACATGATTAATATCTCCATTAACAGAAGATAGTGGAATAATTGATACGTTTTGGTACATGAAAGTTTCAGAGCCAGTTATCGGGCGATAGTTATTAAATTTAAAAAGATAGGGACGTTCCTCCCAAGTACTGAATGCCCTGTTTTTTAATAAAAACGATGAGTCAATTTTTTTTCTGATCCAAGCTAAAGGAGTATCCGGGAAAATATCAAAAAGAACTTTAGAGCGCACTAATTCTGAAGAACGATTACTGTGATTTTCCATAAATGAATTCCAGACCATAATTTGATAGTTTTTATCCATCACGATCAAGCCAACATCAACGGATTGGATCATATCCATCAGCCAATGAAATTCTTTTAAATCAAGCGAGGCATCACTCATGTTAATCATCCACCATATAACTAATTTGCTCGTTTAATCTCTCTATTGAATCCTCAGTAAATAGTAGTAGAAGATCACAATTAATATCACCATTAGATATGGTGTAATTAATTTCTATAGCAAGCATTTTTTTCCATCGCTTAGAATTTGCTTGGATCATATTAGAGACACGTTGATGTTGTCCCAGTATGAGTGGATGTCCTTGGCTAAAGTCAATATTGAGTTGTGTCCCAATACCTTTTAGACAAGTACCAATCAAAATATTGGCTATATCCATGACAAGTTCACGTTCAATAATTTCATCAATGTCGCCTGAATATTCCATCAATGTTGCAATACTATCGATTCCTGCATCATTAAATATCATAATTGCTTCACCGGCTATTCCTCTGCCAATAAAACCCTGACAGACAGCGGAAGCTCTTTCGTTTTCGGCGAGAGATAAAGCCATATGTAGTTCACTGACTTCAATAATATTGACATTAGGTACGGGTAACGTGACAAATACACCGAGCATTCGAGCAAGTAGATCAGCTGCCTGACCCATGCCTATATTTGCAATTTCTTGGTAACAATCTCTAAAACCAACATGAAATTCCATTCCATCAATGGAACTTGAGAGTTTTGAATTTGCAGAAGTTTTTGTTGTTGCTTGAACTGGAGCTGCAGTAATTTTGTCAACTAGCCCGTATTCTAATAGTATGGCTTCGAGTTTATCGATATCAATAGGTTTCTTAATAAACGCTAGTGCTCCGAGATCTTTTACACGTTTACGGGCTTCGGGTTGCACATCACCTGAAACAACAATAACTAAGCAATTAAGGTCTTCTTCTCGAATTGCCTGAAGAACCTCATATCCATCCATTTCTGGCATATTTAAATCGAGAAACATCATTTCCCCGATACCGTTTCTCAGAGCATCAACGGCTTCAAGTCCATTACATGCAAAGTGAATATCCATGTCGAAGTTAGCTGGTAAGCTTTTTGCCAGTTGTTTTCTTGCGAGATTAGAATCGTCACAGATAATGAGTGATGTTGTCATGATTATAGGTTTTTAATAATCCATTATTAGTAATTACGTGTTTTAGTTAAGCATAGTACATTATGACTAAATTGACATTAAAAACGGTGGAAGTTGATCAAATAGGAATAATGAAATCTTGTAATAGTCCTATTAGGAATAATATGGGGTTGGATAATGTTGAGGCTTAATATTTGATTAATTTTATACTAAAATGTGGGTTAAAATAATCAGACATTTACTACCGATCTACAAACTATTAGCGCCTATATATAGCCGGTTTCAGCTTATTCCTTTACTACATCTAACCTGGTGACGGTGGAGGTAGTTCTATGGGAGTCTTCTTGCTAGG
>JAAGZM010000111.1 GCA_024206355.1 Gammaproteobacteria bacterium
GATGACAAAGCAGCATTTTCAGGTAAGATAGTGTGAATATGGCTTGGTAAATCTTTGAATTATAATAATTAAATTTTGAGAAGTTAGAATGAATATATTGAATCAATTATGTGATCCAAACTTTAAATTAAGTAAATCTGCACGTAAGGTTTCTACGATAATTTTGGAAAACCCAGAGCAAGCAATCCATTCTTCTATTGCAAAGTTGGCTTCTGCTGCTGAAGTTAGTGAACCTACTGTGATTCGATTTTGTCATCAATTAGGCTGTAATGGTTTTCCAGACTTTAAAGTTCAACTAGCGCAAAGTCTTGCAGAGGGAATGCCTCAGATGACCCGTGATGTTGAGACGGGAGATAGTCTAGAGACTGTGATTGATAAAATCTTTGAATCAACCCAAGCCACATTACGGATGACCAAAGCTGCTTATAGCTTGTCGGCACTAGAAAAAGGTGCAGATGCATTGTCTCAAGCAAATAGCATTCTATTTTTTGGTGTTGGCGCATCAGGCCCCGTTGCGATGGACGCACAACATAAATTCTTTCGAATAAATACCCCTGTCATTGCTCATATCGATATACTCAATCAACGAATGGCCAGTGCCAGTTTGACTCATAAAGATGTGGTTGTGTGCATATCTTATACAGGCCGGACTATTGCATTGATTGAGTCAGCACGAGTTGCAAATAAGAGTGGAGCCATCGTCATTGGTATTACTGCTTCAGATTCACCGCTAACAAAAGAGTGTGATATTGTGTTAGCGATAGAAAGTCCTGAAGATACCGATAAATTTACTCCAATGACCTCTAGAATTGCACACCTTATGATAATTGACGTTTTAGTCACTGCTGTGGCACTCAAACGAGGTCCTAAATTTTCAGAACATTTGTTACGAGTAAAAGAGTCATTTATGGATACGCGCATAAAAACTGAAGAATAATGAAGCTTTATCAAATGTAATTTAATTACATTTGATAATTAGTTTCGCCTTCTTGCAAAAAAATCATAGGACGTCCGGTCCTGAAGTTTTTGAGAAAGCGACAAACCAAGTTCTACTAACTGGCTGTAATCCTGATAATTTGAAATCAAAACCTGTAACTTCTCTACTGCTAATCGAGTGTTGCCTTGACCATCAAGTGCCAAAACATAAGTATAGGCATACTGAACGACTTCAGGAGCATACTTCATAGCCAGCTTAAATTCGTTCACTGCCAGATCAAGTTGTTTTGTTCTAACTAGATGTAATCCATAGCTATAACGTATAACTGCCGATTTTGGTATTTTCTTAAGACCTTGAACATAGACTTCTTCTGCAGCATCAGTTTTTTGAAATACACGATAAAGATCAGCAAGATTGACATAACTTGAATCAAAGTAAGGATCAATTTCAATAGCTTTTTTAAAGCTCGCTTCTGCCTTTCCCGACTCATTATTCCTTAATTCAATCATACCTTGATTGAGTCGCCCTTCTCCACGCCAACTTGAAACTTCGTTAGCAATCAGTAATTCTGAAAAAGCCTGTTTGAAACTATTAATGTCAGTCTCTGCAGTTTGAGTAGCTACTAAAGACTCTGCAGCAGCAATTCTTATTGCTTTAATAGGATCATTTAATAAAGGTGATAATAATTCTACACGTTGCTCTGTATTAACTGACTCTGAGGCAGTTACAGCAGCTAGTCTAATAAGATCAACTTCATCACTAAGATACTTGGCTAACCATTTCCCTTTTACTGGCTCTTGTGTATAACGTAGTAAATCGAGCGCAGTTGCTCTGGTAATCACATCAATATTACTATCCTCAACAATAGCAATGTGTTTAGCTCTGTTGATATATATACCAGCCTGTAGTTTCATAAAATCACTACGTGTTTTAGATATTGGTTTAGCTTTACCGTTCCATTTTGAAAGTGTTTCTCTTGCCCAGATATTTGATTTATCCTGATGACAACTGGTGCAAGCATTGGGTGTTGAAAACTGCATTGATAATTCAGGACGAGGAATTTTAAAACTATGATCATGTCTATCATCAGCTCCCATATAGCGGGTAGTAGGCATATGACAGTTAATGCACTGAGCACCCTGGTTAGATCCTGGGTGGTTATGGTGGGTAACTTTATCAAACACATCCGCCTTGTGGCATTGTAAACACAAACCATTGCCTTCAATTTTGATTTTCATCGTATGTTTGTCGTGACAGTTGAGACAATTTACTCCAGCCCCATACATCTTGCTTTGCAAAAATGAGCCGTAAACATAAACCTCTTCTTTTATTTGACCATCAGGATAGTACAGCGGGTTTAGAAGCAGCTGTGGTCTGAATTGATCTAGAAATTTTTTCTCTGGATTGATTCCATCGGTAAGTGGTGAGCGTAGTGAATGACAGGAGAAACAGATATCCATAAATTCGTTGTCTGGTTTTGTCCCATGCCATGAAGCAGTTGGCAGATCTTTACTGAATTGCCAATGTCCATTATTAATAGTGAGAGGATTGATGCCAGAAAAGCTTTTATTAGCAGTACTTTTTTGAGAATGTTCTTTGTTGTCACCATGGCATGACTGACAGCCAACATTAATATTATCCCACTTTGTATTAAAGGTATTATTTTCTGTTGAGTAATTTCTTTCCAGTCCATCGGAGTGGCAATCTGCACACATACCATTCCAGTTTTGTAATGGTTGACGCCAGTGCAGTCTATCTTCAGGGCGGATCTCTTCATCACTATAGTTGTGATACCAGCGCTGCCCATCTTGATCAGCAGGTTTTGAATCCCAACTAAAGGGTAATACTTGTAATTTCCCCGAGCCTACATCAACCAGATATTGTTGTAATGGATAAAAACCAAAAGTGTATTTGACAGCATAAGTAACGCTTTTGTCATCATAAGAAATATCGACCATGAAGCGTGTACCATCACGATAAAATTTTGCTCTCTGACCAAAGTGAGACACAGATTGATTATTAAAGTCAGCGACAACCGATGATTCAGTAGCAACTGCCATTGATTTTGCATGATCAGAATTTTGCCAATGTTTATATTGACTCTCATGACATCCAATACAGTCTTGATAGAAATTTTTATTATCTATCTCTGCTGCAAAAAGGTAATTGGTAATAAATTGAGTAATAAAAACCCAAATTATAAATTGGACTACCCAAATGGGTTTAAGCATTAACTTTTTCGCCTTTTAC
>JAAGZM010000774.1 GCA_024206355.1 Gammaproteobacteria bacterium
AAAAGTTCAAGTTGATCTGACCCCCTTGATAAAAAATAGCTATTCGGAATAAATAAATGTTAATAGATAATACACCATCAACAACTATTTGGTATGACGATAAAGATTCTCATGTCTCTATTATTGATCAACGATTATTACCTCATGAATATGTCGTTTCAAAGTTACAGACATTCGATGATTTTTGTTTTGCCATAAAAGAGATGCAAGTTAGAGGGGCTCCTCTCATCGGGGTGACGGCCGCATATGGATTAGCTATAGCTTTAAGAGTTGATGCGAGCATCTCTGCTGAAGAAGATTATGCACAAAAACTGATTGCAACTCGGCCAACTGCTATGAATTTAAGATGGGCTATTGAGCGAATACAAAAACGAATATCATCGTGTGCTGAAAATGAAAAGGCTGATTTAGCGCTTGCTGAAGCTCACCAAATTAGGGATAAAGATATTGCAATTTGTGAGCAGATTGGTATCAATGGCTTATCAATAATTGAAGAACTGTATCAACAAAAGCAAAGAACGATTAATATCCTAACCCACTGTAATGCTGGTTGGCTCGCTACTGTAGATTGGGGCACAGCACTGGCTCCTATTTACAAGGCACATTTTGCTGATATTCCGATCCATGTCTGGGTTGATGAAACTAGACCAAGAAATCAAGGTGCTAGTCTAACTGCCTTTGAATTATCAGAGCAAGGGATAGACCACACGCTGATAACCGATAATGCCGGTGGTCATTTAATGCAACATGGTATGGTTGATCTGTGTATTGTTGGTTCTGACAGAACAGCTTCCAATGGTGATGTTTGCAATAAAGTAGGTACTTATTTAAAAGCACTTGCTGCCTTCGATAATCAAGTTCCTTTTTATGTTGCCTTACCCACTTCTACTATAGATTGGGATATCACTGACGGCATCAAGGAAATCCCTATAGAAGAAAGAGATCCTTATGAGGTAACTCATATATCTGGAATAACTGATGACGGCCAAGTAACATCCGTTAAACTGGTTAAAGATTCCAAAGCTAGTAACTATAGTTTTGATGTCACACCAGCAAAACTCATTACTGCATTAATTACAGAGAAAGCAGTTGTTAAAGCGGAGAGTTCTGCTATCAAATTATTGAACGTATCAGCAGAAACTGAATAATGAATGATTCAGAAAATGAGCTTCGACAGCAAATAGTTGATCATGCAAAACGATTTTCACTAAAAAATCTAACTGCTGGCAAGTCAGGAAATATTAGTGTTCGATTTGGTAATACCTGCCTGATCACCCCTTCAGCAGTTGAATATGAGAGTCTAACTATTGAAGATATTGTGCTCATCGATTTTTCTGGACAAATAATTCGAGGTTATCATCAACCTTCAAGTGAATGGCACTTTCATTGTGGAATTTATAAAAGTCGAGCTGATGTCGAATCAGTGGTTCATACTCATTCCACCTATTGTACCGCCCTTGCCTGTGCCCATGAAAAAATTCCAGCTTTTCATTATATGGTAGCCATAGCAGGTGGTAACGATATTCCGCTGGTGCCCTATCAATTATTTGGAACTAAAGAATTATCATCTGCAGTTATAGACAGACTAAGTCAAAGAAATGCTTGCCTGTTGGCAAACCATGGATTGGTAGCGGTCGGAAAAGATCTTAAAAATAGTTTTAACTTGGCAATGGAAGTAGAGCAATTAGCGGAGCAATATTGCACGGTTAAAAAAATTGGTGAAGCACAACTATTAAACGATGATGAAATGGAATTAGTTATTGAAAAGTTCAAACATTATGGTGAACGATAATGAAATATGCAGTCATTGGAGGTTCTGGCTTATATAAAATTGACGAGTTACTAGTCACTGACAGAATTCGACCTACAACACCTTACGGCAAAATCTCAGACGACATTGTTGTAGGAACATTTGCTAAACATGAGCTTTACTTTCTACCAAGGCACGGTGTTGATCACGCAATCCCTCCTCATAAAGTAAATTATCAGGCAAATATCTGGGCATTAAATGAAGCCGGAATCTCAGGCATCATAGCTGTTAATGCCGTTGGAGGAATTGCCAGTAATTTGAAATCCGGCAATATCGTTATTCCTGAACAAATAATTGATTACACCTATGGTCGTGAGCATACCTACAGTGATGGCACGACTGAGCAAGTAAATCATGTGGATTTCTCTCACCCCTTTGACCGAGCATTAAGACACCTTCTAATCGAAGCAGTAAATAAACTAGACTCAAGCACTTATCATATTGGTGGAGTCTACGGCTGCACTCAAGGACCAAGATTTGAAACAGCAGCAGAAATTCAACGAATGAAAAATGATGGCTGTACGGTCGTTGGAATGACGGCAATGCCGGAAGCGTCATTGGCAAGAGAACTTTCCATTCCCTACGTTGGTATTAATATTGTTGCCAATATGGCACCAGGAATATCCGATGAAATAATCACTATCGATGATATTTTTCAAGTAGTAGAAAAAGGTAATTCAAAAGTTTTAGATATCATTCGAGTAATGGCTAAAAGTTAACACAAGGGTGTTGTCATACCAAACTCAAACAAATAGTGGTAACAGTTTCTGCTGTCCCTCGCAAAAAGTCGTACGCTTTGATTTTATTGAAGTTTTTGGTTTAATTAACCTTTCCAGAAATTATCGCCCAAAACGCCCTACTCCACCAAACTAGCAACTAATATCTAAACCCAACCCATAACCCCATTTTCCACAAAACAAAGACAGTACAGGGACAGTAAATAACCACCCTTTCCCATAACCACCCTTCCCCATAACTAACCATCAACATACCCATCAGCCATAGATCAATGTCATTGCAATCGATAACAAGCTTTTACAAGTATTTGATATTCGTGTGCACAGGATGTGCACAGGAACGTAAGATTGATATTTCTATGAGGAATGCTAACATAGGTGCTGAGTGCTGTAATATTCCTGTAAAACAACTACTTAAAGATGGTACCCATGGCCTGGATCGAACCGCCACGGTGTTACCACCGAGGAATTTTAAGTCCATGGAATTGTAGTTGCTTATGGAGTTCTTACTGTTAAAAGGTCATTAAGCCTAAGTGGCTAGGATGAATGCTAATTGAGTAAAGTGGAGCAACCAGACAAGAATGAAACATCAGCCAATACTAAAGACAAAAAGGTTAATTTTAAAACCTTTTACTATTGAAGACTCTTCAAGAGTAACAGTATTGGCTGGAGACAAAAAAATTGCTGATGTAACTGCCAATATTCCACATCCATATCCAGAAGGATTGGCTAATGAATGGATCTCAACTCATTCTCAGAAATGG
>JAAGZM010000775.1 GCA_024206355.1 Gammaproteobacteria bacterium
ATTTTTAAAGCAAAATTAGACCTTTAACAACTTTTCTCTTACTTTTCCAATTGCTTGTGTTGGATTAAGCCCCTTTGGACATGCATCAATACAATTCATAATACCTCTACAGCGAAATACGCTGAAGGCATCATCAAGGTCATCTAAACGCTCTTTTTCGGCGTTATCACGACTGTCAGCTAAGAATCGATAAGACTGAAGTAACCCAGATGGACCAACAAATTTATCAGGGTTCCACCAGAACGAAGGACAAGAGGTAGAACAACAGGCACAGAGAATGCATTCATAAAGACCATCAAGTTCAGCTCTTTCTTCAGGTGTTTGAATACGCTCTTTTTCAGGCGTCTGTTCATTATTAATTAAATAAGGTTTAATTTTTTCATACTGCGCAAAGAACATTTCCATATCGACAACTAAATCTCTAATAACAGGTAATCCAGGTAATGGTCTTACTACAACTGGTTCAGCTAATGATGAAATGGGTGTGATACAAGCCAATCCATTCTTACCATTAATGTTCATTCCGTCTGAACCACAAACACCTTCTCGGCATGAACGGCGAAAAGAAAGACCTGATTCTACAGCTTTAAGTGCAATGAGAGCATCAAGCAACATCATATCTGAACTTGCAGGAACATCAAGTTCAAGATCCTGCATTAAAGGTTTCTTATCTGTTTCAGGGTTGTAACGATAAATTGAAAAACGCATTGTCTATTCCATTTATTTTAAAATAAGTTATTTAACTACTGTAATAGCTAATTATTGGATTAATATACTCTAGGCTTCGGTGGAAATGCATCAATTTCTTTAGGCTGCATATTCACCGGCCGTCTACCCATTTCTTTTGTTTCAGGATAATAAACTGTGTGAGTTAACCAGTTTTCATCATCTCTATCTGGGAAATCTTCCCGACTATGTGCACCACGACTCTCTTCACGATAATTAGCGGCAGTTGCTGTTGCTCTCGCAACTGACATTAGGTTCTCAAGTTCAAGACATTCAACTCTTTGCGTATTGAAGACCTTGCTCTTATCAGACAGATGCGCTTTCTCAAGACGCGTTTCAATTTCTGATAACTGATTACTGCCTTGCTCCATCAAATCACCTGTTCTGAAAACACCAAAATGATTTTGCATGGTTTTCTGCAAATCTTTTCGAACCTCTACTGGATCTTCACCAAACTCACTACTTTCCCAGCGTTCAGCTCTTGCTGTTGATTGCTCAACGTCACTTTGAGAATAATCACCCATGGGTAAGTCAGTTTTTAATGCTTCTTCTAGATGTAAACCAGCTGCACGACCAAATACAACCAAATCAAGTAGCGAATTACCGCCTAAACGGTTTGCACCATGTACAGATACACAAGCACATTCACCTACTGCATAGAATCCTTCAACAATATTTTCACTTCCGTCAGGATTCGAATCAATTACCTGTCCATGGAAGTTTGTCGGAATTCCACCCATCATATAGTGACAGGTTGGTACTACTGGAATAGGTTCTTTAATTGGATCAACATGTCCAAAAGTTCTAGAAAGTTCCAAAATACCAGGTAGGCGTTTATTCAGAACATCAGCACCAAGATGATCAAGCTTTAGCTTCACATATTCACCACGGTCGTCACTAAAACAGTTACCAGCTAATATTTCTTTTGTCATTGATCGTGCAACAACATCTCGACTTGCTAAATCTTTAGCATTTGGCGCATAACGTTCCATGAAACGTTCGCCATCTTTATTAATTAAATAACCACCTTCACCACGACAACCTTCTGTTACAAGAACACCAGCTCCTGCAATGCCAGTTGGATGGAATTGCCACATTTCCATATCTTGTAGTGGTATACCTGCTCTGATTGCCATACCGATTCCATCACCGGTATTAATTAAAGCATTGGTAGTCGATTGATAAATACGCCCAGCGCCACCAGTAGCAAATACTGTCGCTCTCGATTGAAAGAAGATTGTTTCTCCAGTTTCAATTGAGAAGGCAACCACACCACAGACTCTGCCAGATTGATTTCGAACTAAATCTGTTGCGCACCACTCACTATAGACTTCAGCTTTAGCAGCTAAGTTTTGTTGATATAATGTGTGCAACAAAGCGTGGCCAGTTCTATCTGCAGCTGCTGCAGTTCTGGCTGCTTGTTCGCCACCAAATTCTTTTGACTGTCCGCCAAATGGACGTTGATAAATGCGACCATTATCATGACGTGAAAAAGGTAACCCCATATGTTCGAGTTCATACACAGCAGCTGGACCAGATTTACACATATATTCAATAGCGTCTTGATCACCAATATAATCGGAACCTTTGACCGTATCGTACATGTGCCAGCGCCAATCATCATCGTGTGCATTACCCAATGCAACCGTAATTCCACCTTGAGCGGAAACGGTATGAGATCGAGTTGGAAATACTTTCGATATCAAAGCAACTTTTTGACCTGATTGAGCCAACTGGAGAGATGCTCTCATTCCAGCACCGCCTGCTCCGACGATTACTGCATCATAATTTTTTACTGTGATGGACATTCAACTAACCCCAGAAAATCAAACCAGTCCAGACAATAAAACCTAGACATACCAAAAGAACAATCAACTGAAACATATTGCGTAGTGCAGGAGGTTTCAGATAATCCGTAGACACAATCCATAAGCCAGCCCAAGCATGGACACTGATAGATATGACTGAAATGAGCGAAAATATTTTCACCCATATTGGAGCAAATATTGCAGACCAACTTTCATAATTAAATTCTGAAATGGTTGCAGTACTATAAACAAGGAAAATTAAAAATAACATTAAAATCCCAGCTGAGAACCTTTGCATTTTAAAGTCGTGTGCCCCGGAGCGACCAAAAGCTGAATTCATTCCAATCATAGTTGTGCTCCTAAAAAGATCAAGAGCAGTACAATACCCAAAAGAATCAATCGTGAAGATACTTTTGCACCATCTAATGTTTCACCAATTCCTTTGTCCATCAAAAGATGCTTTATACCAGCGATAATATGATAACCAAGGGCAGCCAGTATTCCTAAAAACATCAGTTTGAATAGCACATTATCAAGTAACGTTACCAGTTCCTGAAATTCGGCAGGCGAGCCTAATGACTTTCCAAACATCCATAACAAAATTGGCATACCAAAAAATAGTATGACACCGGTGATTCTATGTAGGATTGATAGGGTTGCCGAAATTGGCATTCGAATAGTTCTTAAGTCTAGATTAACAGGTCTATTATTCACAGTAAGATCTTCTTTAATGCTAGTGATTGATTCAGCTTAATGAACGACTTTGAAATATCATTATTAAACTGCCAAATGTTAATGAAATTATAAGTGCCTAACTGTATGATTACAATAAAGTTCAAACGATTTAAGTGATAAAAATCAGTGAAATTATAAAAAAACAGTAAAAGATTAACTTCTAAGCGATTTAATCATTTATTTTATTAACAGTTGATCAAAATTATTGACTTTTGTCGTAGCACACTTATAGTTAGATGCAAAAATATTAGCTAATACTTAATGTTAACAAAATATTATTATACCTCATATTAAAGGATCAATCCGATGGCTGAAGAAACTGCAAAACTCGAATTTCCCAATGGCAATAGTGTTGATTTGCCAATTTATTCACCCAGTGAGGGCCTAGATGTTATTGATGTAAGAACATTAGGAAAGCAAGGTTTTTTTACTTATGACCCAGGCTTTATGGCAACGGCCTCCTGCGAATCAAAAATCACCTATATTGATGGTGATAAGGGCATATTGCTTTATCGTGGCTATATAATCGATGAACTTGCTAATCATAGTGATTATATAGAAGTATGTTATCTACTCTTAAATGGAGAGTTACCAACAAGAAAAGAAAAGCAAGAGTTCTGTGATTTGATTAATGAACACACAATGGTTCATGAGCAATTAAGCACTTTTTTCAATGGCTTCAGACGTGATGCTCACCCAATGGCGATTATGGTTGGTGTAGTTGGTGCGCTTTCAGCTTTCTATCATGACTCATTGGACATCAGTAATCCTGAACACAGAACTATTAGTGCTTTTAGACTTATTGCTAAGGTACCAACTCTTGCAGCTATGTGTTACCGCTACTACCATGGTCACCCTTTTGTTTATCCAAGAAATGAGATGAGTTATGCAGAAAACTTCCTGAATATGATGTTTAGTATGCCTTCTTCTGATGATAAACCTAATCCTGTTCTTGTTAGAGCAATGGATAAGATATTTATTCTTCATGCTGATCATGAACAAAATGCATCAACATCTACTGTTAGATTAGCTGGCTCATCAGGCGCAAACCCATTTGCCTGTATTGCTTCAGGTATCGCATCACTTTGGGGTCCAGCACACGGCGGAGCCAATGAAGCATGTTTGAATATGCTCGAAGAGATAGGTGAAGTTAGCCAGATACCAAAATACCTTGAAAAGGCACGTAATAAGGATGATCCTTTCAGACTCATGGGCTTTGGCCATCGTGTGTACAAAAACTTTGACCCACGTGCGACCGTTATGCGTGATGCCTGCCATGAAGTATTAGATACATTGAATTGTTCTGATGATCCTGTGTTCCAAGTAGCATTAGAGCTAGAGAAAATTGCACTTGAAGATGAATATTTCATTCAACGAAAGCTCTATCCAAATGTTGATTTTTATTCAGGTATCATCTTAAGTGCTATTGGAATTCCAAAGAATATGTTTACCGTTATCTTTGCACTTGCTCGTACTGTTGGTTGGGTTTCTCAATGGTCTGAAATGATTGCAGAAAAAAATCAGCGTATAGGTCGCCCAAGACAGCTTTATACGGGGAAATCTAAGCGTGCCTTCATAGATATTGATAAACGTTAGTCTAGTTATTTACAAACCCATATAAATGAGTCATTTGCATGGCTCCTTTTTTTTGCTACGACCAGTTGGCGATCATTTTTTGGCTATCAAGATCAAACACAGCTACTAC
>JAAGZM010000776.1 GCA_024206355.1 Gammaproteobacteria bacterium
ATCTTCATTGTCTACTGTGTCAGCTATAACAAAAACTGACAGCTTTGCCTTGGTCATTTGAAACCCTGCTACACGACAAGCTGAAATCATTGCAGACCTAAAAGCTGGGGCCGGTATGCCATATTTACCATCTTCGCCTATGTGTGTTGCATCAATGTAATCTTGTTCGATGTCCCTGGCTTCCCGTTTTTTGGACTTATTCTTTTTACTGTCACCATCAATATGCGTCTGGAGCATTTGTGTGGCTGCTTTTTTGCCAAATCTGTGTTGTACTAAGGGAGCTGTTCCAACAATTGATATGTCCATTGTTTGGAAATTCGGTGCGGCGATTGTAATCGTTTCAGTTTTTTTGATTGTCTTGATTGTCATAATATATACCTTTTAATGAGCCTTAAAGAATTAGTCATGTTTGCTCATGGCATGCTAATTAATGGATTACCATTATTTTCAATTAATTCGTACCTTGAAAATGATATTAGCATTGCAACACAAACAAGTCAAGCTTTTATTTTTTTTATTTTTTTTATTTTTTTCTTGATTTTTTCAACTTGCTCTGCTAATGTACCAATATGAACATACAAGAATATTTAAAACTCAGCGGTATAAATCAGACCGACTTTGCAAAAAAAGTGGGTGTAACTCAGAGCTTTGTCTCTCAATGGCTGTCAGGTTATAGGCCAGTACCAGCCACTAAAGTGGTGGCTATTGAGAAGGCAACAAATGGCCTCATATCAAGATACGATTTACGGCCAGATGTATTTCCAATAGAGGATAAATTTTGAATAAATTCAAAAAAGCAAAGCGGCAAGCACGCTTTATAAAGCAATCAACCAGAAAAAGACAATCGATCATTACGTTATTAAAACATCTTAGGGAGGCGCTTAAATGAATGAATGCAGTGGATATGTTTATATTTTAAGC
>JAAGZM010000777.1 GCA_024206355.1 Gammaproteobacteria bacterium
GCCATCTCCCCTTCTTACTTTCGTAATATTATTTGTAATCTCTGGATTTTATTGATCTAAATGTAATAGCAAATTACTACAGATCGTTTTACGTAAATCAAGCTCTACATTCAGCTCTCGAGCTTTCGATTCAAAAGTTTCAAAAACTGTTAGAGTTTTATCAATAATGTTACTTGCCTTTTTCATACTAAGATTACATCTTTCTCCAAAATTTAATAAATCCTTACGTGTATAATCAGATTGTTTTCCTGAAAGTTGTATTTGGTGTCCTCTTGTCCAGCGACCTTGTGGATCATAGGCATAGGTTAAATCGAATGCTGGAGCTAAATACCACTGGCCTAGTTTATTCATTAAAAAACCAAAGTTTTTCGTATGATCATCATGATTGCGACCAATCACATTGAATACGGCACGCCTGTATATTTCAGTTAAAGCACTTTGCCCTAATCCCAGCACTCTTATTGTCATAATCAGTTGCTCATAACTGTATGCACCTGTGGTATCTCTATCCGCATGATTAATGCCACACCAAGATGCATAATGAAGTTTCTCTCTCTTACCATTTATAATCACTTGATCAAATCGCTCAATAAGATAATGGAAATCTTCACCATCCATAACATAGTCTGTTTTTGGTATATCAATGGCACATTGTTTTGCAAGAAGTGAATAAATATACTCCACCCTTGTCATTCCTTTCGGATCAGCTCCATCCCTATCTTGATTATTTTCACTATCAAATTTCAGAATCCAGTAACTGTGTCCTATATCATGTGTCTCAGTTCCATCTTTAAAAACACCTTCAGGTGAGCGTGCAACTAACACTTTAGA
>JAAGZM010000778.1 GCA_024206355.1 Gammaproteobacteria bacterium
AACTATTTTTAGCCCTCACTAACCACAGTATCTAACTTTCCAATATTGAGTTTTTTTGCATACTGCCAAATAATCAAAATAGCTAAAACAATCGCAGCAGCTGAATACAAAGTAGAAGTCATATCACTATGCATCCCCTGGCTTACCTTAATAGTAATATGGTAATAAGCTAGTAACCAATCAAATAATACACCAGTAATGACTGCAGAAGCGATAACACCAGTTAGGTAAGCATAAAGAGAACGTGTTCCAAGCTCATTTTTTACGACCATTAGCGTAGCTATATTTGTAGCTGGGCCGGTAAGCATAAATACTAATGCAGCACCTGGGGAAATTCCAGATAACATCAAACCTGCAGCGACAGGGGTTGAGGCAGTTGCACAAATGTACATTGGGATCGATACCAAAACCACCAATATCATTGCAAAAATACCATCACCGTATTGACTTAAAAAAGTTTCTGGAACAAAAGTTTGTATGAGAGCTGCGAAAAATAGTCCTATTAACAGCCAGTTCATAAAGTCTGCTAGTAGTTTACCAAAACCATATTGAAATACAGATTTCGCCTTATCCCATATACTAGGCTCAGCTTGTTTTTTACCTCCACCACAACAGCAAGATTTCTCTTCTTCTTGATTAGGAGGAGTTTCTATGTCCCACCAACGAACTAACTTACCTGCTACAATCGCAGAAAATATTGCAGCAATAGGTCTTGCAATAGCCATGACAGGACCTAATAACGCGAAAGTTACTCCAATAGAGTCAACGCCAGTTTCAGGCGTTGCCACCATAAAACTCGCGGTACTAGCTTTGCTTGCACCGGCACGTCTGATACCCATTGCTGTTGGGATGACTGAGCAAGAACATAGTGGTAATGGCGTACCTATAAGAGCGGCTGTAGCTACTGAGCTATTTTCGCCTAAAGTTTTAGTGATCCATTTATCGGGAATCAACTGTTTGATAACACCTGACAAGATTAAACCCACCAATAAAAAAGGTGCAGACTCTGTAAATAATAATACAAAGTTATTAATAAACTCCATCATGCTAATGCCCCTTCATTCTCTTCTAACGCATCAATAATACTGCACAACTCAGCGCTTTCTTTACCACCACAACAGGCATCACTCAACTTGTGTAGCGCCACCAGCATTTGCTGTAATTCTGCAATTTTTTGCTCTACTTCAGTAATTTTAAGTTCTGTGATGTTTTTGGCATCTGCACAGATATGCGCAGGTTTATCTGCACGTATCGATAAAAAGGTTTCCACCTCATCAAGACTAAATCCCATATCACGACTTCGCTTTACAAATCTCGCCGTACCCAGATCATCAGAATTGTATATTCTATAATTACTTTCACTTCGTCCGCTGGCTTTTATGAGGCCCTGCTTTTCATAAAATCTGAGTGTATGGGCTGATAGACCTGACTTTTTGGACAATTCACCAATTTTCATTTTCATTCCTTAAAATATACTTTACTTTCGTAGTATAGAGCTTAGAGTATACTCTAAGGTCAAGAGTTTAATGAAATAAATAATCGAGAGGGTATTTTTATCAGTAATACTTAAACCTAGAATCCTCAGTTGACCGGCTCTGAACTATGATTATGTACTTTATAACAGCAACTTATAGAAGGATTAGTATTCACCAATTGAGTGAGTTTGCCTACGCATTTGATTGCACGTTTTTTAGACTCATTGACTTGACGGCAAAAGCCTTACATAGAATGACTATGAACGGCTTTTTAGTCGGCGCCACTAAGCCTTAAAACACACACTCAAACGCGTCCAACTGAGGATTCTAGGATTAAAGAATAAATTCCAAACCAATGCCACTTTTAGAGTGCCGGACAATTTTCATTTCTAGAGTAGGAGGTTCTTCACCATCTTCAAAGTCATTTTTGAGCTTAACTTTTGCCACGGTTCCAATCGGTGGATGTTTTTCAACTGAAAGATTAATAAATATACCTGTGTCGCTGATATTTTTAGTAACCAGAGTAATTACCCCTGTTTCTTGATGATTGAACTCTACATCAAGTTGTATTGGGAGTCTTGGTGCTTTTCTATCACTAATGCTCATATTGGTACTCGC
>JAAGZM010000779.1 GCA_024206355.1 Gammaproteobacteria bacterium
AAAATGTGGGTTAAAATAATCAGACATTTACTACCGATCTACAAACTATTAGCGCCTATATATAGCCGGTTTCAGCTTATTCCTTTACTACATCTAACCTGGTGACGGTGGAGGTAGTTCTATGGGAGTCTTCTTGCTAGGTTTTTTATAACTAAGAAGTTGATTTAGAAAAGCCCATATTTGCTTTGACTCAGATACCTGACAGATTTGAACTAACCCATAAACCCCATATCACTATTGTCAAAATTAAGGGTAAGATAGAGGGAGATATCTGTCGGTGATTGTTATTAGAATTTTTTGCGAAAATTCAAACGAACCTCCCCAAATGCAGAAAAAGAGCATAAACGGTAAATAAATTTGCCTTACTGACTGAGAAAACTTTATTATCTTGGAGTAATCTATCCAATAAACATGGAGCATAAACGTGTATAAAAAGAATCTGAAGTTATCGGTAATCATCTTACTAAGTTTTGGAACACTTCTTTCTTGTAGTCAAAATCAAGATTTAGTCGAATTGGATCAGTATAAAGCTGAAATAATTCGTACCAGTTATGGTATTCCACATATCACTGCTGCTGATTATGCAAGCCTAGGTTTTGGTGAAGGGTATGCTGCTGCACAAGACCACGTTTGTAATATTGCACATGGAATTGTGGTGGCTCGAGGTGAACGTGCAAAATACCATGGTGAGGGTGACAAAAAACAACATTTACTGAGTGATATTGTTATTAAATCAATGGAAATTCCTGATCGGGCAAAAGAAGAATATGATGCACAATCATTAGAAAACCGACAGTGGATCGCAGGCTATGCAGATGGCTATAACAAATATGTCCGTGAAGTAGGTAAAGATAATATTACTTCATGGTGTAAAGGGGCAGATTGGGTTAAAGAAATAACTCCTGAGGCTCTTTATTCTAGATTTCAGGTACTATCTCAATCAGCACCAAGAATGGCTGGAATGATTGTCTCAGCCCATCCTCCTTCAGAAAAAGCAAATAAGGTTTCATTCATAGAAATTGAGCAGCAAACATTTACCGATGAAATAGATACAATTAAGTCTAAATACCTCGGTTCAAATGGTTGGTCTTTTGGTAAAGATAGAACTGAAAATGGTCGAGGCATGTTACTCGGTAATCCTCATTATCCTTGGACGGGTACTAGTCGTTTTTGGGAAAAACACCTTATTATTCCTGGCCGGTTAAATATCTATGGATCACATCTTGTTGGGGCTCCAGGTGTTGCGATTGGTTTTAATGAGAATATAGGCTGGACTCATACGGTATCCAATAGTGAGCGAGTAGTATTTTATAAGCTGGATTTAGTACCAGGAGATCCAACGAGTTATTACTACAATGGTCAACCGAGAAAAATGGTACCCCATAAAATTGTAGTTGATGTAAAAGGTCAAGAAGAAGCTAAGCAGCATACGGTTTGGTTTAGCCATTACGGTCCAATTGTAAGTCTGCCTGGCGTTAAGTGGTCTTCAAAACAAGCATTAACCATGAAAGATGCTAATTTTCGAAATCAGAATCTGGTGTCTCAATGGAAAGCAATGGATTTAGCCACTGATATGGATTCGTTTAAAGATGCTCACCGAAAATGGAATGCAATGCCGTGGGTCAATACAATAGCAACTAGTTCTGACGGACGTGCAGTCTATATCGATGGTTCCAATGTAGGCCGATTGAGTCCTGAAGCTATTGCACTTTGGCGGGAGCAAGTGAAAACAGATGCACTGACTAAAAAGTTTCATAATAGTATGGGACTCATCCTTCTTGATGGCAGTGATAGTCGTTTTGAATGGACTACACACTCTGATGCAAGAGTTGCTGGGGTTGTCCCATTTAGTGAGAAACCAAAGCTAGAGCGTACGGATTATATATTTAATGCAAATGATAGCCACTGGCTAACCCATGTTGATGAACCATTAGTAGGTTATTCGCCACTGTATGGTCCAGAAGGTACAGCACGCTCACTCAGAACTAGGATGAATGCAAAACTAGTGAGTGATATGAGTAAAACTGGTCCTGCAGGAGAGGATGGTAAATTTTCACTAAAAGAAATGCAGCAAGCACTTTTTTCAAACCGATCGTTAACTGCTGAGCTTTTGGTGGATGAGCTTGTTGCTGCTTGTGAGTTACAATCAACAGTAAAAGTTGGCGACAAAACAATTAATTTGTCTGAGGCCTGCTCAGTAATGAAGAGCTATAACAAGCGCCTGAATCTTGATAGTAAAGGTGCAGTGTTATTCAGAGAATGGATTACTCTCTATAAATATACCGAGACTTTTAAACAGGGCACGCTGTTTGCTATTCCATTTGATGTTGCTGATCCGGTTAATACTCCTCGGGAGTTAGCAGATAAAAACTTAGCTCTACAAAAATTAGGTCAGGCAGCTCAGCTAATGGAAAAAGCAGGTCTAAAGCTAGATAGCACCCTAGGTGAAACACAATTTGCCTATAGAGGTGATGAAAAAATTGCTATACATGGAGGTAGTTCAGCAGAAGGAATTGCTAATGTGATTGGTCAACGCAATTATGATACCCAAGCAACTCAAGTTAGAGGAGCTAAAATTGATGGTAGTAAGTTCCTAACAGATAAGGGATATGCAATCACATATGGTACAAGCTTTTTGCTCAGCCTAAGTTATACCGATTCAGGGCCTGAGGCAGAAGCATTTTTAACTTATGGTGGATCAGGTGACCCTTCATCAGAGCATTATACTGATCAGACGAACTTATTTTCTAAAAAACAGTGGCGACCAATACTGTACAAGATTGAAGATATAAAGAAAGATGCCAAGTCATCATTAATTTTAACTGGAAATCGATAATTTTAATGGGTTGTCCCTCGCATTTAATAGATCATACTGAGTTCATGCTGCTTAATAATTTATTCATACACCCTATACAAAAGTTGAATTTATAACTAGTGATCTAGGTTTACATCGAAATACCGCCAATAAATATTTAAATCAATTGGTTAATCTTAGTCTATTATCCTAGAATCCTCAGTTGACCGGCTCTGACTTATGGTTATTTATTTCAAAACAGCAACTTACAGAAGGATTAGTATTCACCCATTGAGTGAGTTTGCCTACACATTTGATTGCACGTTTTTTAGACTTATTGACTTG
>JAAGZM010000780.1 GCA_024206355.1 Gammaproteobacteria bacterium
CTTATGATGAAATCGACGAGCAGTTTGTAGAGGCTCGTGCTTCACAGTTTCAAAATCAGGTGTCACGACGCCTGTCAGGTGCTTTGAATGAAGATGAATTTCGTCCTCTGCGTTTAATGAATGGTCTTTATTTAGAAATGCATGCCTATATGTTGCGAGTCGCTATTCCTTATGGTGCGCTTTCATCAAAACAGTTTCATGCTTTAGCTGATGTTGCGGAGAAATATGATCGTGGTTATGGCCATTTCACCACACGACAAAATATCCAGTTTAATTGGCTTAATTTGGAGCAGGTACCGGAAATATTACAAGATCTGGCTAGCGTTAATATGCATGCAATACAATCAAGCGGAAATTGCATACGAAATGTAACTGCCGATCCTCTTGCAGGAGCCGCTAAAGGTGAAATAGCTGATCCACGTCCGACAGCTGAACTGATACGTCAATGGTCTAGTTTACATCCTGAGTTCTCATTTCTTCCTAGAAAGTTCAAAATTGCTGTCTCAGGAGCAAATGATGATCGAGCAGCAATTCGCGTACATGATATTGGTATACAACTTATTGAAAACGAAAAGGCTGAGCTAGGTTACAAGCTTTTTGTCGGAGGAGGTCTTGGTCGTACGCCAATGGTGGGAGTTACCCTTCGTGAATACTTACCTCAAGATGAGCTTCTAGCCTATCTTGAATCTACTTTACGAATTTATAATCTTCATGGTTCACGTGATAATAAATATAAAGCGCGTATTAAGATCCTTACACGTGAGTTGGGTGTTGATGAATTGCGTAGACAAATTGAAGTAGAGTTTCAGAAAAATATAGAACAGTCACCAAAGACAACTTTATCTTTGAGAAAGATTGAACAGCAATTTGTAACACCACTATTCGAAAAGTTACCAAATAGCTCTTCTGCATTTAAAACATTTTTTAAAACCAATCGATTATTTGCACGTTGGGTTGATAATAACGTTTCAGAACACAGGATTGATGGATATGCGATAGCCAATATTTCATTAAAACCTATCGGTGGAACACCAGGTGATCTGACATCCAAAAATATGCATGCTTTAGCTGATTTGGCAGAGCGTTTTAGTTTGGGTGAAATACGTATTACTCAAAACCAAAATATTGTGCTACCTCATGTAAAAATAGAAGAACTCGAGGAATTATGGAATGGTTTAAAACTCTGTGGATTGGCTGAGTCTAACAAAAATCTAATCACTGATATCGTTTCTTGTCCCGGTATGGATTATTGTTCGCTTGCCACCGCTCGGTCAATTCCCATTGCGCAGCAACTTTCAACTAGATTTGCTGAATATGATTTACAACAATCAATTGGTCCAATTTCGGTAAAAATATCAGGTTGTATCAATGCATGTGGCCACCATCATATCGGACAGATTGGTGTTCTTGGACTGGAAAAGAATGGCAAAGAATATTACCAGTTGGTACTAGGCGGAGATGGCGGTAGTAAGGCAGCAATCGGAGTAGTTATAGGTCCTGGATTTTCAAAGAATAACATTGTAGATGCTATTGCAAGAGTGGTTAACAAATACCTCGAACAGCGTTTTGAAAATGAAATATTTATAGACACTTATCATAGAATTGGAAAAATTCCTTTCAAGGAGGCGCTTTATGAAACTGATTGAAAATGGGGTAATAACTACCCTTGACTGGTTCAATGAAAGCAATCACTCAATAATACCATTGGATGATTATTTGGCTAATCCTATGTCAGCAAATAAGGTCATGATAGACAATGATACAAATCTTGTTGATTTAGAACGGCACATTGAAAACCTCTCCTTAATCGTAATTAATTTCAATTCTTTTACCGATGGAAGAGGATTTTCATTAGCTTATCGTTTACGTCAGTCTTTGGGGTATACAAAGAAATTATGGGGATCTGGCAATCTCATACCAGATCAATATGCAATGGCTGTTCAGTGTGGCATTGACAGTATCTTAGTTGATGAACAGCAATTGAAGCGCCAACCGATTAAACAATGGCAAGAAGCACTCATAGGTACGCCTATTCCTTACCATTCTCAAAAAGCGTTAAAGTCAAATTGTACGATTAACGAAAGTACTATTAACTATCTTAATGTGGAGTATAAAAACATACCTACAGAATCTTTGCTAGAGATTATTTTAAACAATGAAGAAATGGGTAAAATAGCTGTGGTGTCTTCATTTGGATCAGAGTCAGCAGTATTACTGCATATGTTAGCTAAGTTTTCGCCAGATACTGATGTATTATTTCTTGATACAGGCAAACTTTTCCATGAAACGCTGGAATATCAACAACGGCTTACTGCTGCTTTGAAACTAACCAATGTCAAAATAATAAGACCTTCTGAAACTTCACTGAATAAAAATGACCAGCATGGCTATTTGAATATACAAGATAGTAATTCCTGCTGTGAATTAAGGAAAGTTATACCCTTGCAAACTGCTCTTGCAGGATATGATACTTGGATAAGTGGTCGAAAATTATATCAAAGTGAAGGACGCTCATCTTTACAAATGTTTGAACGCTCAGGAAGCCAAATTAAGATCAATCCATTAGCAAACTGGCGACAAGATGAACTTGCAGATTATATAGAACAACATAATTTGCCTAAACACCCACTTGTTGCAAAAGGTTATACCAGCATTGGTTGTGCACCTTGCACAACACCAGTTATCGCTGGCGAAAATCCGCGAGGTGGTCGATGGAGAGGACAGGGCAAATCGGAATGTGGTATACATTTTAATAATAACAAGGTAATTAATAAAAAAGCTCAGACTAACCCAATTATTATCAAACAAATGTAAATTCGGAAAAAAATGGACAGTTATAATTTATCGTATTTAAAACAGTTGGAAGCTGAAAGCATCCATATAATTCGTGAAGTTGCCGCGGATTTTAATAATCCTGTCATGCTTTATTCTGTAGGCAAGGATTCATCAGTCATGTTGCATTTGGCTCAAAAGGCTTTTGCTCCAGGTAAAATTCCATTTCCCTTGTTGCATGTTGATACACAATGGAAATTTAAGGAGATGTATAAGTTTAGAACTTTGATAGCAGAAAAGTATGATGTAGATATCAAAGTGTGGATCAATCCAGAGGGTAAGGATCAAATCAGCCCTTTCACACACGGTTCTGAAAAGCATACTCAGATAATGAAGACAGATGGGTTAAAGCAGGCTCTTGATCATTACAAATTCGATGCAGCATTTGGTGGTGCACGGCGTGACGAGGAAAAGAGTCGGGCAAAAGAAAGAGTTTACAGCTTTCGTAATGAATTCCATCAATGGGATCCTAAAAATCAACGACCAGAGCTTTGGAATCTCTACAACGCCAAGATCAACAAAGGTGAATCAATCCGTGTATTTCCTCTTTCGAATTGGACAGAGCTCGATATCTGGCTTTATCTGTTACGTGAAGATATCCCAATTGTGCCATTGTATTTTGCCGCTGAGCACCCTGTTGTAGTACGCGATGGTGCATTGATAATGATAGATGATGATCGTATGCCATTAAAGGAAGGTGAATCTGTAATGATGAAGAAAGTTCGTTTCCGCACCCTTGGTTGTTATCCATTGACAGGTGCCGTTGAATCGAATGCAGAGACAGTAGAAGATATCGTACAGGAAATGTTGCTTACAACAACCTCAGAGCGGCAAGGTAGAGTTATTGATGAAGATAATTCTTCTATGGAAGACAAGAAAAAGGATGGGTATTTTTAATGAATAACAGTACTTATAAAATTCAAGAAGAAGATTTTATTCGTGAAAATATTACGGCATATCTGAATCGGCATGAGACCAAGGATATGCTGCGTATCCTCACCTGCGGTTCGGTAGATGATGGCAAATCGACACTGATAGGCCGTCTGTTGTATGACAGCCATATGATTTATGAGGATCAATTGGAAAAAATTACAAAGGATTCTAAAGTCTATGGCACAACAGATGAAGACTTTGATCCAGCATTACTTACTGATGGTTTGAAAGCAGAACGTGAGCAAGGAATCACGATAGATGTAGCTTATCGTTACTTTTCAACAGACAAACGTAAATTCATTATTGCAGACTGTCCGGGACATGAGCAATACACACGAAATATGGCTACTGGAGCATCGACCTGTAATTTGGCAACCATATTGATAGATGCACGTTATGGAGTAATTACCCAAACAAGGAGACACAGCTTTATATGTTCATTGTTAGGAATAAAACACATTGTTGTTGCAGTTAATAAAATGGATTTAGTTGACTGGTCAGAAGATAAATTCAATCAGATAGTACAAGATTATAATGCCTTTGTAAGTCGGCTTGGTTTTTCTGATATCCATTTTATTCCAATGTCGGCACTTAAAGGTGACAATGTTGTTGAGCATGGTGAAAACCTTTACTGGTATGACGGGCCGACATTTCTTCACCACCTTGAAAACGTAAATATTTCTACAGATCGTAACCTCATCGATATGCGTTTACCGGTGCAGTATGTACTGCGTCAAAATCTAGATTTTAGAGGCTTTAGTGGAACTATGGCTTCAGGGGTGATCCATGTGGGAGATGAGGTAACCAGTTTACCTTCAAAGAAACAATCAAAGATTAAAGAAATTTATGGAGCTGATGGGAAAATTGAACAAGCGTTTGCACCACAGGCTATCACTGTAACTCTGGAAGATGAAATTGATGTGTCACGTGGAAACATGCTGGTACCGGTAAATAATATACCTCACATAGGCAATGAGTTTGAAGCTATGTTGATTTGGATGCATGAAGACCCAGCTCAGTCAGGTAAGAGTTATTTGGCTAAACACACATCAAGTATGATCCCTTGCGTACTCTCTGACATTCGTTATAAAGTCGATGTTAACACTATGAGTCGAGATAAGAATGACTCTGAGCAAACTGAAACAGTATATTCTCTGGAGTTAAATGAAATCGGGCGTTGCCATATAACATTACATAGACCGATAGCTTTTGATCCCTATGAAAAGAACCATTCAACAGGTGCATTTATTATAGTCGACCGCTTGAGTAATGTGACAGTTGGTGCAGGTATGATTGTCGACAGAATTGTTTCAAAGCCCGAGCATTTAAAAACACCTGTTAGTCAGAATATTGTTAAAAGTGAAAGTCTGGTGAGTGCAGAAGATCGTCAGATTTTGCTCAATCAGAAGGGAGCAACTATATGGCTGACCGGTTTCAGTGGTTCTGGGAAATCAACCATTGCCTTGCAGCTAGAAAAAGAGTTAATAAAGCAAGGTCAACTCTGCTATATCCTCGATGGTGATAATGTTCGTCATGGATTGAATCGTGACCTTGGCTTTTCAATGGAGGATCGCAAGGAAAATATTCGTCGAATTGCTGAAGTTGCTGCACTAATGAATGATGCTGGAATGATAGTTATTTCGTCATTTATATCTCCCTATCTTTCTGATCGTGCTGAGGCACGAAAAGTCATTGGTGAAGAAGCATTTATTGAAGTTTATGTTGATGCTACGATTGAGACGTGTGAGCAAAGGGACCCTAAAGGCCTTTACAAAAAAGCAAGAGCTGGTGAGATTTTACAATTTACAGGTATCAGTGACCCTTATGAAAAACCTGAAGCTTCAGAGATAACAATCAATACTGAATGTATCGAACCAGATGCCGCGGCATTGTTAATTATTGATAACCTAGTATCACAAGAATTTATTAGGTAGATTTCAAAACCTTCTATCAATAAGCTAAGTGCCCCTCGCAAATAATCTTACATATCAGCAATTTGATTAAAATTATTAAGATAGCGCTATGATGATCTCTTAAAATAAGAATGCAAGCAATAAATCATGCATTTTTAAAGATCACGGGTATATAACCCGTTTGCCCTGCATTACCTTCTACCAAAGATAACTGGCGCTTAAGCTGATCTGTCGACCTACAGCTGGCGTACCTGGAAATTGTTGATAGTCACTGTCAGTAAGATTATCTACAGTGAGTGCAAATCCAAGTCCTTTGCCATTTAAAGGCTCCCATGCGAGGTTCGCAGACACCACGAGTGCGTCATTAGAACTAGTACGTAATGGATTATCTTCCTGAACACGAAACTCATGATCGAGACGAAGGTGCAGCTTTTCAGTTATGTGATAGTGTAGAGCCAGAGTAACACGATGACGAGCAAAGTTTAACGCGTAAAAGCTTGCATCGATGTCTGCAGTGCTGTAGTTAGAATCCTTGTTTAGGTAGGTATATCCGAAAATAAGATCTACCAAATTCCAATGGTGTTTGTAAATTGATTCCAACCCAGTAACATCTAAGTCCACAGAATTTGCCTGTCGTGAGAAGGGTACAGCACTCGTAAATGTCCAATCGATTAAATCATTATCTTTACGGTAGAAAAAGGTAAGTTGACCGTTCCAGGTTGAAGTATGATTACCTAGTGTTAGCGATACTTGCTTAGAACGCTCGCGACCAAGATCAGCATTGCCACCAAATAACCCTGTTGGTCGTGATTTAAGCGCAGTGTAGCCGGGTAACTGTGAAGAACTGGCGTACTCGAGAGTAAGAAAACGGTTACCACTGGCATCGATTTTGCTCAAGGTAATACCAAGTACTGGCGATACATAGCTTCCATCCTCACTAGACCAATCGATATTGGCTCCAAAACGCAATAGGATGTTACGTTTACCAGGCTCTCTTAATTCGATTGATGGCACAAAACTAAAGGAACCATATTTGCGTGAGTTAAAATTTCCTTCAGTGAGATCAGTCGAGTTAACGAGTTCATCGGCCGTAACCTGCCCCGCATAATGCCAGTCGAGCAGGTGACTATTATGCTGGCCCTGAAAACCAATACCAAATACACGTGTTTCATGATCGAAAGCTCCGAGAGTGTTTGCCTCCTGAGTTGTCCTGTCAAAATCGTAGTTATCCTCGAGGTACCGGTAGAAACCACCTACTTCCCAAAAACCTCCGTTTGTATCAACATGGTGATTAGCTAGTAGGAGTGTTGTCTTAGTATGATCAGTCTCAGCGAGCGAAGCAAAACCAGTATAAGCACCGGGCCAACCATAGAACTTATCCTGATAGCCGATAAATAGATCTGACTGTGTATCCACATCATTGTATTGTAGTTGAACGTTGTAACGCTCGAATTCATGATCTCCATTTGGTATCGTACCGTCACTTTCGGATCGTGCAAGCGATAATGTTAGGCCCCATGAGTTATTCACTACATTGGCAAGATCAAGTGACTGAAACTGCAGATCATCATTACCTGCGCCTACCTGTAACGTACCACCGTCAGTAATCTTAGCCGGTGAATATGCAATAGTTGTGACATTAGAATTGAATCCTGCAAGTGTATTGTCAATGCCCAATAGAATATCAGGGCTAGATAACAAAGTAGGGGCGATCGGTAATTCTGCAGCATAATGACCTGTTTGCGGATCCATGATTGTAACAGCACCAATTTTGAAGCCCGTGTTCTCGAACAAACTGCCGCGTACGGTCACATCAGCCTGTCCTTCTGGCAATCCGCGTGAATGTAATTCCGTTGCTGGATCGAAGCGTAATTCTGTCACCGGCGAAGCGTAGGTTCCAGCAGGTCTTTCATTTGCAACGCGAGCCTCAATCACTATTATTTTGATGCTCTCCTCGTTTTCATCGTCAGTGTTTTCTGATGCAAATCCAATTGAACACATACCCACAAAAGTGAGCAATACCTTTCTCAATATCATTGTTTTTACTTCTCTCTAAATTAACCTGATGGGATGGAAAAAATGCAATGTCATTATGGTATTGTAACCTATTGAAAATAGCGATTTATTTTTGATCAGTATGTTAGCTGGATTATCGCCTATTGCTTGATCAAGTCTTCATTCAAAAGCTTCTAGAGATAGCTCACCATGGCTATAATTCATGGTGAGTTTATCAATAACTTTTTCACGCAACGATTCAATAGGCCTGTCTTTGTCGATTACTGCCATATTATTTATCCTTACAATTATAGATTTTCATTATTTACAATTTCACTGTCGCAATTTTCATACAAATAAAATAACCCTACTAAATCAACAAGTTATAAAATCAATCTATTTTTCTAAAACAACGAAGACAATCTTTTACTCAAAATTACTAAAATTGATGAAAACCATCATTAGTTAAATTCAATAGTCATCCAAAAACACCAGTTGAAAGATAGCGATCGCCTCGATCACAGATAATTGCAACAATGATAGCATTCTCAACTTGTTTAGATAGTTTTAGAGCTCCGGCTACAGCACCACCAGAAGATACACCACAAAATATTCCTTCAATTGTTGCAAGATCACGCATTGTATCTTCAGCGTCATGCTGTTCAATATCTATAATTTGATCAACCTGTTCTTTATCAAAGATGGAGGGCAAGTATTCTTTAGGCCATCTTCGAATGCCAGGAATACTTGCATTTTCTACAGGTTGCAAGCCAATTATTTGGATTGCTGAGTTTTGTTCTTTTAAATAACCTGATACACCCATTATGGTACCTGTCGTACCCATAGAGCTTACAAAGTGAGTGACTTTTCCATTTGTTTGTTGCCAAATTTCTGGGCCGGTTCCTTTATAATGAGCAAGTGGGTTATCTGAATTTGCAAACTGATCTAAAACGTAACCTTCACCATGTTTTTGCATTTCATGAGCAAGATCTCTCGCTCCTTCCATACCCATCTCAGTACTAACTTCTACCAACTCTGCACCATAGGCGGTCATAGCAAGTTTACGCTCACTACTCATATTTGATGGCATGATAAGCTTCACTTGATAGCCTTTAATTGCTGAAGCCATTGCAAGCGCAATACCCGTATTACCACTAGTAGCTTCAATGATGGTATCTCCAGGTTTGATATCACCTCTTTGCTCAGCTCGGCTAATCATACTAAGAGCAGCTCTATCCTTGACCGAGCCCGCAGGATTATTTCCTTCAAGCTTTACTAAGATTGTATTAGAAGTGTTAGTTGAAAGTCTCTGAAGTTTGACTAGAGGTGTATTTCCTATTAAATCTTCAACTGTTGGATAACTCATTTAATGACTTTCCTTACTGTTTTTGTGCTAACTTTGGTAGGCATAACTAGACTGTATACCCGTGATACTTTGAAATGCACATACTGATATATTAACCCAACTTAGCTCCTTTAACTTGATATTTCTATGAATAATAAGATCAATTTTAAAACCAACTCTCTCAATGGAGTAGGTTTAAAAGCTATGTTGATTGAATTAGTCTCCCACTACGGTTTTGATATTCTTTTTGCCTACTTGAAAAATAATTGTTTTAAGACCAACCCAAGCATAGAATCTAGGATAAAGTTTCTAAAGAAAACAGAATGGGCTCGAGAAAAAGTTGAAGTGAGAAGTGGCCCCATTTATAGGACGCTGTTGGTGACCGCTTTACATATACCTATAATTTCACCGATAACTGGTTGTGTGATATCCGTATCGAAGCGATAGAGCCTCCATCCAAATAAAACTCCCAAGTGTATTGGTGGTAGCAGTCGGCAAGGCAGTATTCAATACTATAAAGCTGATGAAGCCATTGCTTTATATAACATAATTGATAAAGTATTAAGAGCAAACGAGACCACAATTGTTAGAGATATTCGCCCATTAGTTGAACATTATGAGATGGTACGATTCAGTCGGAGAACCGTCAATAAAGAGTTGAAAAGCTTCTTCCTAGAATGAACTGATTTTGAAGTGTTCGTTGCTAATGTATAGCGAAAGAGTCAATTATTTACTTATCTTCCTCGGCATCAGTAAAAGTCATATTATCGATATCTTCTTGATAACTACCAAGCACATCATGCAACTCATGAAGATCTAATTTAGGCAAATCATCACA
>JAAGZM010000781.1 GCA_024206355.1 Gammaproteobacteria bacterium
TTAGTAGCAATAGGCCATTCTTTTTCGTCAAGGTTTGCCAATGACATAACATCTTTACAATTTAATTTCCACGTACCGCTACTGCCAGCATTAAAAGATTCTGCAACATAGTGCCTAGTTTCAGCACCGTTAACCAAATCAATTGTGCCATCTGGCTGAACTCTGTATAACTTAAGCCTTACATTTTTATTGTCAAATATCTGACGCGCTGCAAGCTTACCAAAAAAAGTCCCTTGCTTTTTAACTGTTGCGTTAACCGCTGGCGCATCTGGGTTTGGGTCTTGGTTTGCAAAGTCATAAAAGGTTATGCTTAGGCTACCCCTTTCCGATAGACCTTGCCCCGGCTTTATTGATGTTGCTTTTTCATTTATAGACTTTATACATCTAAACGGCGAGCCTTGAATTAATGGCGCGTTTTGGTTAGTGAATTTATATGTTTTATATTCACCAGCCCAAGCCTGGTCACAAGTTAACGGTGTACCATAACCCTGCGAGCTGCCAATAGTACAAGCGCCGGTAATAACAGGCAAATCAATCTCCAACACCTCGAAGTGTTGTTGATTTCTCATACTTCTAGTTTGTTCAAATGTCGCCATTCTATAACCCGTTATAAGCGTTAAAAGTTAGTTTTATTGCGTTTAGCTTTCTTGTTTGTGGATGCGCTGACAAATCATGCTTAGCATCAAAGCATATATAAGCGCTTTGCGGCTCATCTTCTTGCTCTTTAATAAAGAAAGGTTGCTCAAAAGTAAA
>JAAGZM010000112.1 GCA_024206355.1 Gammaproteobacteria bacterium
ACCACTAGCACGACTAAATAAAACAATGCCTATATTGAGTACGGCAAAAAATACTATAGCGTCATTGGTTGCCTCAAACACGTCACCTCCATTATTTTTAGCAAACTGAGCAGCATCAATAATATCTTTTAATGCATAAGGCAGCATAATAGTACAGCTTGCCTGCCCTGCTTCGAATGCAAAAATAGCGATAAGAGCAAACTTAATCTTACTATAAAAATGCAAGGCAAAACGCCAAGGTGTTCTCGGTAAATTGGGTGCTTTATCAGCAATTGAGAAGGTAGTTTTCATTGTTCAAAGTCTAGCTGTTAAAAGAATGCTTTAGCAAGATAAATAAACTAAATTATGGTTTTAATAAGTGTGCCATATTTTGTTTGAGCATGTACTGATATAATGATCCGACTTAGACCCCATATATTGGATATTTTAATGAGTAATGAGAGCAATTTTAAGAACAACCCTCTAAACGGAGTAGGTCTAAAAGCTATGTTGATGGAATTAACCTCTCACTACGGTTTTAATATTCTTTTTGCTTACTTAAAAATTAATTGTTTTAAGACTAATCCAAGTATTGCATCTAGTGTAAAATTTCTTAAAAAAACTGAGTGGGCTCGAGAAAAAGTTGAAATATTCTATATGTATCAGTATAAAAACTTGCCTAGAGTGTCTTCCGAGCAGTTTGAGACCCCCCCCAGAGATCGAATTGTTCCAGATCATCAAAAGCCAGGTGAACCTGCTGAATTAAGCCTAGCAGATGCAGAGAGAATGCATGAAAGAGCTGCTAAGAAAGTCGCTGAGCGAAAAGCGAGTAATCGACATAGTTCTGGCACTAGAAAGCATTTTGGTTCATGGCAAAAGAAACCTCAAGATCATCAATATCAGAATAGCAGTCAAAGGATATCGTCGCATTCTTCTAAAACTGTTATTTTAGATGGAGAAGATCCTTGGGCAAAATGGCGAGATAAGAAGACTGACTAATCAGAGATTTATTCTCCAATAAAAAAACAATTGTGCCTCGCATTTAATAGATCGTGCTGATTTCATGCTGCTTCTTTTCATTCATATCGATGATGAAGACCACCTAAGCGTGGTACTCGATCCATCCCCTCCAAAATTATCAGAGGACTCTGCAGATCATGATTGGTGTGGCCTCCCCCACTTTCTAAATTTATATCAAAAGCCATACCAAAATCAATGCGTGCGATTATTTGCGAGGGACAAGTCATTGTCAGGAGTTGGGTCATCCACATTTTCGAGAACAGGTTTAACTTTATATTTGTGATAAAGGACTGCTTTCATATGACTTGATTACCTATAAATTATCAAACAGTTTGTAATAGATTTTTTTTACTATTCAGGTTAGTATTATGCATGATAATTTCCTTCCTTTCATCTAGGCAAACTCTAATATTAAAATTCTATGATAAAAACCATTCGATATTTCTTTTTATACTTCTATTTAGTTTTAAATACGGGAGTTGTGGGTTTATTAATCAGCTTATTCAGGCCTTTCAATACCAATAATGTATGGATCACTTGTCAATTTTTGGGGCATCCCATGCGCCTTATTATGGGTCTTAAATACATCTGCCGAGATAGTGAACATCTAGATTCACATCGACCTTGTGTGTTTGTTTCAAATCACCAAGACAATGTTGATTTAATTGCTGGCTCGCTTACGATACCGCGTAAAACGGTGAGTCTAGGGAAAGATGCGATTATGTTCATTCCTATCTTTGGTCTTTTTTATTGGTTATCTGGCAATATTTTTATCAATCGCACTAATAGCAAAAAAGCTAAAAAATCTATGACAAAGGTAACCAATGCCATTAATAATAATGGAACTTCTGTTTGGATAATGCCAGAGGGAACTAGAAAGAAAGAGATAGGTTTATTGCCCTTCAAAACAGGTGCATTTAGAACCGCTATTGATGCTGGAGTACCTATCGTACCTATTTGTTTTAATTCCTATGGAGGTACAGCTAACTATAATAAACTCAATGCAGGCACTATTGCCTGCCAGGTTTTAGAGCCAATACAAACTACTGGTTTACATAAAATTGACGCTACAAAATTAGCTAAAGATTGTTTTGATTTAATGTCTGCAACTATTGAGCAGCTTGATCAAGAGTTTCCTTCATCAAATTAATAATTACTTTTTCTGAAGCAGTTCCACTAAAGCGTGTACAGTCGCTTCCACACCATTAGTAATTGAAAGCTCAGGGGCTATTTTAAACAAAGGTGAATGATGACTCGCTACTGGTGTTCCACCATTTGCAGCACTTTCTAAATCTTCCCTAGGCGTTCCGCCAACACTAAAATAGACACTAGGTATTGCAGGATCAGTTGTGAAGAAAGGGAAATCTTCTGCTCCCATTCCTTCTGGCTCTTTGCTGATAACAGCATCGGTACCCATTTTATTTTGCCAAACATTTTTAAGTCGACGAGCAAGTTGCTTATTATTTACCGTTGGTGGAAGTGCTTGCCCAACAAGTATTACTTCGGGAAGTTTATCCTCTGGCAAACCTGCAACTCTACCCATGTTTATAGCAATTCTTTTTATTCCATCGAGAAGTTTCTTTCTAGTTTCTGTATTTGTATTTCGAACAGTCAATTGCAGATGGGCTTTATCAGAAATAATGTTATGCTTTGTTCCAGAGTGAAAGGAACCTACAGTAACAACACCTGGTTCTCGAGGTGCTAGTTCACGAGACACAAGTGACTGCAAAGCGACAACAATTTGACTGGCAATATAAACGGGGTCTTTTCCTGTGTGAGGAGATGCACCATGCGCTCCAATGCCATGAACTATAATATCTACCGAATCTACTCCTGCATAAGGTGAACCTTCAACAACATTAATAACACCGGCTTCTGTTCCCGCAGCAACATGGAATGCCAAAGCATAATCTGGCGTTCCAAATCGCTCCCACAAGTTATCTCGCATCATGCCAAGTGCTCCGGGACTCGCTTCTTCTGCAGGTTGTCCAATAAGCATTAATGTGCCTGACCACTTATCTTTTATCGATGCCATAATACGTGCAGTACCAACCAAGCTGGTAATATGTACATCGTGGCCACAGGCATGCATCACTGGAACCATTTTTCCTGAGATAGTGCTCTTTTGAATTACTTTCGAGGCATAAGGTAAACCGGATTTTTCTTCAACAGGGAGAGCATCCATATCTGCACGCATCATAACTAATGGACCTTCACCATTTTTCATAATCGCAACAAGTCCTGTACCACCAACATTGGAGGTAACGTCATAACCTACAGCGGTTAACTCTTTTTCAATTCTGGCGGCAGTCTTAAATTCGAGATTACTTAATTCAGGATTTTTATGAAAATGAACAAATAACTCACCCAAATTATCATCATAATCTTTAGCTATTGATTCTTTAATAGAGTCTGCTGAAACTATGGTAAAAGTTACTAGATAAATACATAACCCAAACGCTGCTAATATTTTCATATTGCTCAAATCCTCTAATTAATTGCTAAATAACAGGTTACCATAAATTTAACTAAACTGATTTATTTGTTCAATAATATTAATTCTTTATCCATTTTTTTGTTAATCTGATTGGAGTGATATTGGCGGTGGCTTCACTGGACTATCCTTTGCCAGACGATTAGCAGAGTAGAGCCGATCGCTAGAATAATTGTAATTGATGATTGTAAAATTGGCAAAGGTGCTTCTGCAAGAAACTCTGGATTTGCTGATGTTGTTGATAAATCAGCAACTGGTGTTACAAACTCTAAATCCTCAGAATCTAGTTTAATCGCTGCCGACCAAAGTTTATCGCAAGTAACCAGTGGTATGTTAGCTAATCAAGCTATTCAGACATTATCGAAAGATATCAGCGGTGATATTAATGTATCACCAAATATCATCTCTATAGTTTTGCAGGTTGCTCCTAAAGTTTAACCTAGAATCCTCAGTTGGACGCGTTTGAGTGTGTAGCCAAACTCACTCAATGGGTGAATACTAATCCTTCTGTAAGTTGCTGTTTTGAAATAAATAACCATAAGTCAGAGCCGGTCAACTGAGGATTCTAGGTTTAAGGGCTTTTACTCTGCCTTCAGAAACATCCCTGCCTGTCCTCTATATGCTCCCTGCTCATCGATAAGGTTCCAAACCACAGCTTGCTTGATCATAAAGCGTTTCCCCTTAGAAGAGACCCGTACCCCCTGATAATCATCTATATACCCAAACTCTGTCACCCTGTCTAATAAAAGTTTGCGTTCCTGTCTATTTGGTACTTCTGCTGAAAATCTCGATGGCAGTTTTATCATTTCAGACCAAGTCATCTCAAACTTATTCAATGCAAATTCATTGGCAAAATTAAAGACTGGATCATCTTCTATACCATGGGAAAGTATAGCGAAAGGCGCAAAATACATTTTTTCTAGTAAATCTTCACCCATTTTTAAAATTAGCAATGGTTTACCTAATAATTTTAAGTAACTCTCAAAAATTAACTCTGCCTGAGCTCTACTATTTATCCA
>JAAGZM010000782.1 GCA_024206355.1 Gammaproteobacteria bacterium
GCTAGATCAGTCATTCACTATTGCTTGAATGGCTTGGCTGGCGTAACATTTTATCCCATTTTGTTATTCCTGATTAAGGTAGTTTAAATATGCGCAGACATCCCTGTGGAAGCTTTAATGCTGAATCTGTTTCCTCATTATCTGAAGAGACGATTACTCTTTGTGGTTGGATTCATAGACGACGTGATCTTGGTGGTCTGGTTTTTATTCAAGTCAGAGACCGATCCGGTGTTATTCAGGTGGTTTTTGAGCCTGATGACGGCATTTTATTTACGCAAGCAGAAGAACTTCGAAACGAATTTGTTATCAAAATTGAAGGTAAATTGCGTGCGCGTCCATCAGACATGGTTAATGCTGATATGGAAACTGGGGAAGTTGAGATTGTAGCGCGGTCACTTGAAGTGTTGAACACATCTGAACCACCTGTCGTTCCTGTTGAGTCGCATCAGAATGTATCTGAAGAGCTGCGCCTTAAGTATCGCTACCTAGATCTTCGTCGTCCTGAAATGCAACAAAAATTAATGACACGTGGAGTAGTGACTAAGACACTTCGTAATTTCTTAGATGAAGAAGCTTTTATTGATATTGAAACACCTTTCTTAACGAAAGCTACTCCTGAAGGTGCTCGTGATTATTTAGTACCAAGTCGTGTTCATCCTGGTAGTTTTTATGCGCTACCTCAATCTCCGCAGTTATTTAAGCAATTGTTAATGATGTCGGGTTTTGAGAAATATTATCAAATCGTTCGTTGTTTTAGAGATGAAGATTTGCGTGCTGATCGCCAGCCTGAATTTACTCAGCTTGATATTGAAGCTTCATTTATTGATGAAGATGAGCTGATGACAATGACAGAAGAAATGATTAATAAAGTATTTAATGTAGTGCTTGATGTTGATCTTAAAACACCATTTCAGCGTATGCCTTATTCTGAAGCGATGGATCGTTTTGGTTCTGATAAGCCTGACTTAAGAATGGACATGGAATTGGTGGGAGTTGACGATTTAGTCGCTAATGTTGACTTCAAAGTATTTAGCGGTCCTGCTAATGATGAAA
>JAAGZM010000783.1 GCA_024206355.1 Gammaproteobacteria bacterium
ATTTTTCTAAATAACGAGCCCCAGACTGTTTGCACATGAGGATTGCGCAACCACCATGGAGCCTTAAATTGACTTTCTATAATCATCTTTAAATTAGAAAAGGCATATATTACAGATGATAAGCTGGGCTTAAATCCTTAACTGCATTAATGAAAACCCCTGCATTTTCAGGATCAACAAATTGATGAATTCCATGGCCAAGGTTAAACACATGCCCGTTTCCATGACCGAAGCTTTTTAAGATAGTTGCAACCTCTTCTCGAATTCTTTCAGGTGAACCATATAAAATGGTTGGGTCCATATTTCCTTGTAAAGCAACTTTATCGCCAACACTTGCCCTTGCGTCGCATAAATCCATAGTCCAATCAACACCAAGACAATCGGCACCAGTTTCAGCCATAATATCCAACCACTGACCACCATTCTTAGTAAATAAAGTAACAGGTACTTTTCTACCATCGGCTTGACGAGTCAGTCCATCAATGATTTTTTGCATATAATTTAATGAGAATTCTTTATAATCTCTCGGTGTTAAAACACCTCCCCAAGTATCAAAAATCATCAATGCTTGAGCACCAGATGCAACCTGTGCATTTAAATAGGCGATAATACTATCGGCTAACTTATCCAACAGCAGATGCAGAGATTGCGGATCAGAAAACATCATGCCTTTTACGTGTCGATATTCTTTACTTGAACTACCTTCAACCATGTATGTTGCAAGTGTCCAGGGACTACCAGAAAAGCCTATGAGAGGCACACGGCCTTTCAACTCTCGACGAATAATGGAAACTGCATTCATGACATAAGAAAGCTTATCTGCAGGATCTGGAATTGGAAGATTCTTTATATCACTAGACGTACGAAGAGGGTTAGCAAAACAGGGACCTTCTCCTTGTTTAAAGGATAAGCCAAGTCCCATTGCATCAGGAATTGTTAAGATATCTGAAAATAAAATTGCCGCATCTAATGGATATCGTTCTAATGGTTGTATGGTCACTTCACAAGCAAGCTCTGCATTTTTACAAAGGCTCATAAAATCACCTGCCTGCTCTCGTACTGCACGGTATTCAGGAAGATATCGTCCGGCTTGACGCATCATCCATACAGGGGTTCTTTCAACAGGTCCACTAATTGCCGCTCTCAAATAAATATCATTAATTAATTCAGTCACAGGTTTTCTCGTTACTATTTAATAGATGGAACTATCCAATTTTTGGACAACTTTGTTATAAAGATCTGAAGCTATTCTCTAATTAGCTCTTGAGCAGCTCTAATTTCATTTTTGATAGTCTTTAACGACTTTATCCAAGGACCATTTTTAATCAATTCAGCTGGTAAGTTAGCTCTAGCTGATGCAGCATCATTTTTATTTGCATAACTTTTAAGCACAATAATAAACCACAACTTCTCATTTAATGAGCTTCGGTAATAATACACATCCTTAAAATTATGCTTTGCTATGAAAGCTTGAATCGATGACTCTTTACTGAGACCAATAAGCTGCACGGTATAATTATTATCAGGCAGAGAAATGAGATATTGCTCATCTTCTGTCATATTATTAGCAACTGATTTTTCTTTAACACTTTCAGGAGCGTCGTCAGGTGTTACTGCTATAGGTGCTTCTATAACATAAGGCTTATCACTGATGAGATCTGTATTCTCTTCTGTATTGTCTAGCATCCCAACATCTTCATTGGGCTCCGCATCCATCTCTTGCACAACAGGTTGTTGTACAACAACTTCTTCGATAATGGTATTATTTTCTAATGCTGAATTACCATCATTTTCTACATCCGGTGAGATCGTTTCTATAATCTGTTGCTCTTCAATAGCAACCTCTTGGGTGGTTTCAATATCAAGAGACTCTTTGGATGCTTTTATTATCTGAACTTCCTGATCTTTAGTATCTGACTTTTCTTTACCTAAACCTATCAAATCAGCAATTTCATCTTGAAAGAAAAACATACCAAAAACACATAATATAACGATAGTAAAAATACCGAACCAATATCCAACCACAGATATTCGCAAGGGTTTTATCTCTTCTTCAACGGTAAGAACATCTTGGTTTTCAGCAGCAAATTCTTCAGCGCTCTCCTTCAATAAAGAAAGATTCCCATCATCTTTTTGTAAAATGTCATCTAAAACATCTTGTTCAGGTAAGAAATCAATATCTAATGTTGATAGTATATACTCAAACCAACTTTTAGATTCAGCCTCACTTAATGAAGGTATATCAATCACATAAATACCATCTTCATCCAATATTCCTTGGGCAGATTGCTCAAGGATGACATTCAAATCATAATTTCCAAATAAAATTAAATGCAGATGCGGAGTTTCTTTATCTTGCTGCATTGCAGATAACTGACACAGCTCATGTAAAACACTTGTAGAAAGTACTTCTGCATCATCAATAATGAGTAACCGGTTATCCGTTGTTGCTATTAGCTGCTCAGCCCATTCCTCATACTGATTTGCCGTTAACGGGATCCCCGTGAAAGTATTTTGTTCAGCAAAAGATTCCATAACTTGCTGAAAAAGCTGATCGATTGACAGCAAGGGTTGAGCTTTAATGTGGCAAATCTGGCAATCGTCATCAACAGTTGATAACAATTTATCGAGTAATTTAGTTTTTCCACAACCATTATTTCCTACTACTAATGTCAGTAAATTACCAAACCGAGATAAATGTATTAACTTATCAATAATATTTTGACTGTGTGAAACTTCAAATTCAGGAGGGGCATCAAAAAAAGGCTCATTACCAATCTGCTCATCAAGCATATTAGTATCAAATTCATGTATTCTTTGTTCATCCTTTATATTAGTCATATTTTTTATTCAAATATTGTTTTGTAGTGAGCAACTTGCTTACGATAGTGTATACAAAGCTAGGTAACAAGTCACTTCCCAGCACCAAAGCTCTGCAATAACTTTAAAAGGCTTGTATCATCGTTCCAAGTAACTGATTCAGAATGCCCAGCTGCTCTGGGAAGAATCAATTGCATTTTATTATCCAAATTTTTCTTGTCACGATACATACTTGATAATAATTTTTGTGCAGAAAACTCATCAGGGATAACCGTTGGCAAATCAAATGCTTTAATTAGTATAATTAACCGCTCGAAAAACTCTTCATTCATGAGCTTGTTATTAACCGCTAATTTAGAGGCTAATAACATACCTACCGCAACTGCTTCGCCGTGTAGCCAGTTTCCATATCCAGCAATATTTTCAATAGCATGGGCAAAGGTATGACCAAAATTTAATAATACTCGTTGACCTTCCTCTCGCTCATCAGCGGATACTACAGCAGCCTTTACTTTGCAGCAATGCTCAATCATTGATTCAAGTATTGTTGCATCAAAACTCAGGATTGAATCAATATTATTTTCTAACCAGACTAAGAATGAGGAATCATGAATAAAAGCATATTTAATGACTTCACCCATGCCTGATGCAAATTGTCTTTTATCCAAAGTTTTTAGTGTTTCTGGATCAATAATCACGACTTTAGGTTGATAAAAACTGCCTATCAGATTTTTACCACTGCTGTGATTAATTGCTGTTTTGCCACCTACAGACGAATCTACTTGGGCAAGCAAGCTTGTTGGTATTTGAACTAAATTACAACCACGATGCAGTGTTGCTGCGACAAAGCCTGCAATATCACCAACAACACCTCCACCAAGAGCAATAATTGTACTGCTGCGATTAAATTTTTCTGAAAGTAACTGATCTAATAATTTTAGATATTGCTCAGGACTTTTACTTTTCTCAGAATCAGGAATTAAGCAAATAATAACTGATGCCTTCTCAGGAATTAAACGCTTAATCGACTGAAGATAATGGCCGGCAATTAACTCATTACTGATAATTGCATATTGATTACTGACAGGTAAAAGCTGAGAAGATTTCTTTGACGTTAATGAGTTTGCGGTAATTTCAATACCATATTTTTTTTCACTAAGATCAACAGTTACCGTTACCACAATATTTATCTAGATAGTCCATCGAGAATAAATCGCGCAACAGCTTTTACCGTACTGTGATCGGTCGAAAACGTATAATCAGCAATTTCATTATAAAGCGGATCTCTTGATGTACGCAAATCTTCGAAGACTTTTCTTGGCTCATCTGTTTTTTGTAACAGTGGGCGTTTTTTATCTCGTCTTGTTCTTTCTAATTGCTGCTTAACCGAAGTTTCCAAATAAATGACTGTACCGCGAGCTGCTAATAATGTGCGGTTTTTGGTACTAATAACTACACCACCACCAGTAGCTAATACAATACCCTGCATTGATGTTAACTCTTCAATGATGCCTTCTTCTCTTATACGAAAACCTTCTTCACCTTCAAGATCAAAAATCCAGTCGATATCTGCACCAGTTCTTTCTTCAATGACGCAATCAGTATCAACAAATTCCATCTTCAACTGCTGTGCCAGTTGTTTTCCAATAGAAGATTTACCGGCTCCCATTGGGCCAATTAAAAATATATTACGTTTATTTTTCATTGATTAACGTTCGTTTCCACAATTTATTAAGGTTCAAAGCAATAGAGCCCACACATTTTACAATGTGTGGGCTCTATAAACCATCATTTAAAGGTTTATTTCATGCTTTCTTTCAATATCTTAGGTGTTACGAATATAAGCAGTTCCTGTTTCTGTGAAGTATCTGCCTTATGTCTAAACATCCAACCAAGGTATGGAATGTCACCTAATACCGGAACCTTTGTCTCATCACGGTTAGTTCTTTGTTGGTAAATACCACCTAGCACTACCGTTTGACCATTGTCGACGAGAACCTGTGTGGTTACCTGCTGGGTATTAATTGCAGGACCGGATATTGTATCTTCACCTCTGGTATCTTGTGTAACGGTCAAATCAAGAATGATTCTATCATCAGGTGTAATCTGCGGAGTTACTGTTAATGATAGTACAGCCTTCTTGAACTGTACTTGTGCTACTGCAGCACCATTCCCACCACTCATAAATGGAATCTCTTCACCTGCTTCGATCTTAGCTTCTTTCTGATTCGCTGTAATAACTCTTGGACTTGCTATCACTTCACCTCTGTTCTCATTTTCAAGAGCAGATAATTCAAGATCTAGCATTAATCCTTTCGATAGGTTTGCATAGCTAAGACCAAAAGTACCCGATGGATTACTAACAGGCAAACTGACGTTTAATGTATCGTCCAATTCATACTCAAATTGAGTTTGATCTTCATCAAAACGCTGAATGTTCAAATCATCAGCACCCTGACGGTTACCTGTAAAAGTCGTTTCGCTACGAATTTTCGTCGCACCCCACTGTACTCCTAACTCTTCTGTCCAACCACTACTTGCCGAAACGATTCTTGCTTCAATTTGCACTTGTCGTACTGGTATATCAAGCTTTCTTGCTAAATCACGCACTTCTTCAAGTTTAAATACAGTATCTTGAACAAGTAAAGTATTGGTTCTGTCATCAATAGAAACACTACCTCGCTCAGATAACAGTGAATTTTTTGATGCTTTAAGCAAGCCTGCTATATCAGAAGCTTTAGCATAATTGATTTGTATTAACTCTGTTCTTAATGGAGCCAGTTCAGATACCTGTATACTTGCTTCTAGCTCTGCTTTCTCACGGTCAGCAATTTCTTTTGCAGGAGCAACCAACATCACATTGCCATCAATACGCTTATCAAGCCCCTTAGTTTTAAGAATAATATCTAGCGCCTGATCCCAAGGAACATTTTGTAAACGAAGTGTTAGTTCGCCTTCTATTGAATCAGAAGCAACTAAATTCAAACCTGTATGCGTTGCAATAATCTGCAAAACTGCTCTTATTTCAATTTCTTGAAACATTAAGGATAAGCGTTCTCCATTATACAAACTTTTGTCTGCACGCAATTTTTCAGCTTCAAATGGTGTCAGGGGTTTAAGTTCAATCGTAAATAAATTATCAGTTTGATAGGCTAAATACTCAAAATCATTTTCAGTGTCAATTGTCAGGCGGATCTTCTTGCCCATACGTAATGTTTGAATATAAGTAGCTGGTGTAGCGAAGTCAATCACATCCAACTTACGCAATAAAGTCTCACTAATCGCTGTATCAAAGAAGTCTGCAATAATTTTACGTCCTTCTTGGCGAAGGTCAACAGAAACATCTGCACTTGATAGGTTCAAAATAACCTGACCTTCTCCACCCGTACCTCTTCTGAAATCTAATCCAGAAATCTTAGTAGCTCTACCTGAAGGCATAGAAGCAGAAGCAGAAGCAGAAGCAGGAGCAGGAGCAGGAATTGATGATGTAGGCTCGTCAAATATTGATTGTGCACCTGAGGATGATCCAACAGTAATAATAAAAGAGTTGCCATCTTGCCGAGTTGTATAAGAAGCCATTTGCAACAACGATACTACTACTCGCACTTTGCCTTGAGCTTCTACAGCGGCTACACCCAAAACATTACCAGTATCAATAACTGTTTTTCGCTGAGATAATGCAGAAGATAATCCTACAAAATCCATTGATATGCGTGCTGGATTATTGGTAGTAAATTCTCTACCAACATTCACAGCTTCAGACATATTAAGGCGAATTTCAATCTTGTTACTAGGTAAAACAGCATAGCTAATATCCTGTAAAACTGCTGCCATAGCTGAGTTAACAGATAACAATAGAATCACGGCCGCTATTATTTTTTGCAAAGAAAGAGTCCAGGGCTTATTTCCTCTAACCCAGCCAAACTCTGCGAATATGCTATTCATTTTTTTTACTCCTTGGCTCATTGTGCTACCTCCAAAGTCATTGGTCTGGCTTCCCAGCACCCTTGACCATTCGGAACGGTTTCAATGAGTTGTAAGTTTTGCTCCGAAATATTTACGATTTGTCCGTGGTTTAGTCCAAGATGGTTTCCTATCAGAACTCTGTGTATGCTTCCTGAATCTTGTTTAATTAGTGCCCAAGACTCTCCGTCCTGACTCATTGAGCCAACCATTCTAAGCGACTGTAAAGCATAGTCTTCTAATTCTTCCCTTACTCTATTTGGATCAGGCCTAACATCAGAACTACAACTTTCTAAACTACCTA
>JAAGZM010000784.1 GCA_024206355.1 Gammaproteobacteria bacterium
AATCCCGATATCCGTATTATTGAAGATGTTTTTTCTGTTTTGACAGATGATTTGGATACAAGAGAAGAGGTTGGGGTTATTGCACCCCTGGTTAGAAATACTAAAGGTGAAATTGAGCCCAGTTGTAGAGAAGTGCCAACTCCATGGAGAATTGCCAAAAAACTGTTTGGTTTCAGTGGTGTGATTAAAACATTAAATAACCACACCTGCTTTCGATCAGACTGGGCAGCAGGTATGTTTCTGGGCTTTCGCAGTGAAGTATTTGAGCTGGTTAATGGTTTTGATGCAAATTATTTTTTATATTATGAAGATGTTGAGCTGTGTACCAGGATCTGGCTCAATAATTTTATTGTTTTAATTAATCCAACGGTTTCTATTATTCATGAAGGGCAATGCCAAAGCCATAATAATATCCGCTATTTAAGATGGCATTTAAGGAGTATGTCTCGCTTTTTTCTCTCAGGCTCATACCAGCGTGTAAAGAGATTTTATGCTAAAGCAGTGAAGAAACAAGAACTTGAATCTTTTAATACTCAGTTATCCGCTATGAAAAAAGAGAGTTTATCCGATAAAGTATTAAAAGTATCATTAATTACGGTGGCCTTTAATAGTGAGAAAACTATTGAAGATACGATCCTTTCAGTTAGATCTCAGTCTTATGCTAATCTCGAATATCTTGTTATTGATGGTGCTTCAACGGATAATACATTGGATATTATTCATCGATATACAGGTGTTGTTACACACTGCCTTTCTGAAGCTGATGATGGGATTTATGATGCGATGAATAAGGGGATTTCTCTGGCCAGTGGTGATGTTATTGGTTTTATCAATGCAGATGATGTATTGGCTTCTTCTGATGTGATTAGCCAGGTTGCTATGACATTTTTAGAAAATGATATTGATGCATGCTATGCTGATTTACAATATGTGGATCAAAAAGATTTAAGCTTTATAAAACGCTACTGGCGATCATCAGCATTTAAACCGGGCAAATTTGCAAAAGGGTGGTGTCCACCACATCCTACTTTTTATGTAAAAAAATCAATTTATGAGCGATTAGGCTCATTTTCTTTAAAGTATCAACTAGGTAATGATGTTGAACTAATGCTCCGTTTTTTGGAGAGGTATCAAATTAAGAGTCTTTATGTGCCTGATTTATGGGTAAAAATGCGTATGGGGGGCGTTTCAAATAATTCTATTGCCAATATTGTATTGCAAAATAAGGAAATTTTTAAAGCTGCTAAAGATAATCATATTTCATTTAACCGGCTGTTTTTTATTTTTTGTAAAATAAATAATCGTTTAGGGCAGTATTTTTCTCGTTAAATTAATATTGATATTAAATGTATTTTATAATAATATGGGTTATATCTTAAGTGTGTTTGATAACAAAGTATGATTACTCCAATTATTCGTCAGGCTTCCAGCCTTATACTCAAGCGTCAACAACCTGAATATCATCGGTTTTTATATCATACGATAGATTTTTCAGAGTCTTTGATTGGGGTTAAAGGTGCAAGGGGAGCGGGGAAAACAACTCTGCTGCTTCAATATGCTCAGAAATATCATGGTGTTCCAACCAAGGTTTTATATGTTTCTTGTGACCATCCTGCCATGGTTGATGTTGACCTTTATGAGTTGGCTCAAATATTTTATCAGGAGGGGGGGCAATTACTCTTAATTGATGAGATTCATAAAAGCAAGCAATTTGCAGTTCATTTAAAGGCGATAAAAGATACCTTTGATTTGCAAGTTATTTTTTCTGGTTCATCAGCTCTTAGAATAGAGAATGAATTAGCTGATTTATCACGAAGAGCTGTTATTTATGAGCTTCCGGTGCTTTCCTTTCGGGAGTTTTTAGAAATTGAACTGAATACTTCTTTAAAGGCCTTCTCACTGAAGAAATTGCTTGATGAGCATATCAATATATCTTCAGAAATCATGCAATTATGTCGTCCCATTGAGCAATTTAAACGTTATCTTCGCTTTGGTGCCTATCCTTTTTATCTGGAATCACAAGAGACCTATGATAATAAGTTGCTTGAAGTTATCAATACCACCATAGATTCTGATTTATGTGGAATTTACAATATTGAGCCATCAAAATTAGATAAACTTAAAAAAATTCTCTACATGCTGTGTACGACAAACCCTGTTGAACTTAATAAGTCAAAATTAAGTGGTGCAGTGGGGGCATCATGGCCAACATTGGCAAAGTATCTTAACAGAATGGATGCCGGCAGTTTGATCCATATTGTACGTGGTGGGAAAGGCATGAGAGTAGTTAACAAACCAGACAAACTACTGCTTGATAATAGTAATCTTTTTTATACTTTATGTGCATCACCTAATATTGGCTCCATTCGTGAAAGCTTTTTTATTTCACAGGTTTCATACTGTAATCAGGCTCATTATCATAATAAGGCCGATTTTATTATTAATGATTCACTTATTTTTGAAATCGGAGGCAAAGGAAAAATGACAAAACAAATTGTGGACTTATCACCAGCATGGCTTGCTATGGATGATATTGAGATAGGGGATAAACAAGCAATACCTCTTTGGTTGTTTGGTTTTTTGTATTGAAGCACTATTTATTAATAGTGCTTCTAGTAAGGCTAAATAAAGAGTAAGTGAATCAAATGCTTCTAAAACCACGTATTTCTGTCATTACTATTAATTATAATGATGGTGAATATTTAGAAAAAACAATTAAAAGTGTTATTTGCCAGGATTATGATGCAATTGAATTTATTATAATTGATGGTGGATCTGAGGATCAAAGTCTTAAGATTGCAGAGAAATATAAAAACAATATAACAATCATGTTAAGTGAACCTGATGATGG
>JAAGZM010000113.1 GCA_024206355.1 Gammaproteobacteria bacterium
AAGCTGGTGTTACGCCCGCATCCAGATAAAAATTATATTTCTTGTCATTTAAACTCATGGCTTAATCCCTAATAAATAACCCAGCGCAGTTATTACCATACCACCAACTATAATAAAAAGCTTTCCGCGTGTCTCATGCCAGTCTTTGCTCTTAGATAGTATAGGCTTGGCATACTCCTGAAACTCTCTAGTTTCTTTTTTGAATTGGTCGTTATGCTTTCGCTCACTTTCTACAGTGGCAATATGTTGATAAAACAAGGTAAAAGACTCACTCATCTTATTAATAGACTCTTCCATTTTAGCAAGAGCCTTTTGCGTGTTTTCGCGGTCTTCCCTTATCGCGCTTATTAGTTGTTGGATTTCAGACATAAAAGTCAGCCGTTGTTTTTACATTTATCTCTGATTTTATCATAATATTGCAAAATTAACACTATTGACTGAGAAGCGCATAAAAGCATCAAGCATACGCCCGATAAAGTTACCAATTCTCCGGTAAGGTATAAGCGCAGCAATAAGGAAACTATGAGCGTACAAAGCAAGAATTTCGATATTGTTGTAAACAAATGTCTTGCTCTCTCCATAAGCGCCGCCAACCCCGTAAAAATATGCATCGTAAGCAAGTGTAATTGATAATAAAAGCATTGTAACACAAGCCCATATTACAGCCCTATTACAAGGTATTACAAAAACCGTGTAGCTATAGATAGCAAATGTTAACAAATACAGTTCAGACTCACTAAGTGGATCAAAAAAACTTGCCTCAAATAAAATACAACTCATAAAAAAAGCCACTAGATAAGCAGCTTTTCTAATCATTAAAGATACAATAGTGTAAGCAACAAAAAGAATAGTAAGCTTATGATGGGTTTCCGTAAGATTTACGCTTGCGCTGCTCTGTCCCAGTATTTGGGTTAATTTTATACTCGCTTGACTTATCGCCTGCGCCTGTTGTGTTATTGCTTGATTTGTTACGCTTTCGCTTATTAAGTGAAACCATTCTAAAATACTCATTGTTGTTTAAAGTCCTTGTATATTAACACTATTTTAAGTAGGTAACAATATTGTTACTTACCTTTAATTTGCTTAACTATCCCTTCTGCTGCGCCTCCCCCGAAGTAAAACGATAAAATTACAATGTTTATGTAAAACGCATCACCCTTTAATAACTCTATCTGCAAAGCTACATCAGTAAAAAATGAAGCTATAAAAGTTATCAACCACCCCATAGCATAAGGAATAGAATAAATAAGCGCCAAATACCTTTGAGCTAGTTTGTAAGGTTCATACAATTTTAAGAACTGCATTTTAGCGTTTGATTTTTCTTCATCAGTAAATACCATAGCATCAATGCCATCAATACCAGCATCAATAATCTTATCGCTACCAAACAACCTTTTGAAAAAACCCATTATTTACACCTTA
>JAAGZM010000785.1 GCA_024206355.1 Gammaproteobacteria bacterium
ACTTTATTAGCAAGACTCATTTTAAACAGTCCTCTTAAGGCAAAATTTGTTAGATATTAATAAGGTTTTTATAGTTGAAACGAGTATAGCAGAAGTTTAATAGAGGGGCACAAAAGTTTCGCACCAATACATTGTCTAAAAGGCAATGCCTCGATGCGAAGTTTACTCAGTATTAATCGAGCTTTTTAAGACCTAAGATCTTAAGTATAAAAGTTTCAAAAACATGATCTGTGCTTCCTTTACGCATTTTCCTCAGGAAGTACTTTTCAAAGCCTATTTTCGCCTGATGTACCCATTTACCTTTCTTAAACCAAGTTACATTACGTGGTGGTATTTGAGGGATTGCAACAAAGGCTGCCCCTGTATCACCCATATCTGCAAGACAAATTGCACTCCATGTACCACAAGCTTCAGGCTTTTCACCAGCAATCTCATTAGCAATATTATGTACAATTGCTGTCGCCATAGTTTCAATCATATAACCAGTCTTAGGTGCACCTGTAGGAACAGGTGTTGCTTCAACAGGAGGAATAGCAACACAAACACCTGCAGAATAGATATTGTTATATTTAGGATTACGCTGATACTCATCTATCATTACAAAACCCCGAGGGTTACATAGTCCTTCAACTTCAGCGACAGCATCAACACCTTTGAAGGCAGGTAACATCATTGAGTAATCAAAAGGCAGTTCATGTTGCTTTTTAACTGTACCGTCATCATTCAGTTCATCAACAAACATCATCCCTTCTTCAACTTTCGTTGTTTTGGCATTTGTTATGAAGTTAATACTGCGGCTACGTAACTCACTTTCTAACATACTCTTTGAATCACCAACGCCACCTAGACCTAAGTGTCCGATATAAGGTTCTGAAGTAACAAAAGTCATTGGTACATTATTACGAACTTTTTCTCTACATAATGCTGTATCAAGAATCATTGCAAATTCGTAAGCTGGGCCAAAACAACTAGCAAATGGCATTGCTCCAATAATCACTGGACCAGGCTTATCTACTAATTTTTTGTACTCACCTAAAGCAGTTGCTGAATGTCCAGTAGTACAAATTGAAGATGTATGTCCATCTGGTCCTGAACCCTCTACTTCTTCAAAAGCAAGTCTTGGTCCTGTTGCAATCACTAGATAATCATATTCAACGGTTTCGCCTCCATCAACAACTAGATTATTATCTTCGGCATTAATTTTTGAAACACGGCCTTGAATAAAATCGATATTCTTTTTTGCTAAGACAGGTGCTAATGGAACAGCCGTTTCTTCTTGTGTTCGCCATCCAACAGCTACCCATGGATTAGAAGGAGTAAACTGAAAATGATCACGTTCATTGATCATGGTGATTTTATGTTCTTTTGATAATATCTCTTTCATTTCATAAGCACATGGCAATCCACCAATTCCTGCACCTAATATAACTATATGCGCCATTATAAATCCCTCTTATATTATTTTTATCTGATATACAAGAATAGAAGTTCTACAGCAAAAAATCTAGTGTTTTTATCACCAATAATATCTAAATGATTGATTTCCTATAGCAATAACTCATATTTAGTCATTGCTTGGTGTTTTCAATATCTTATAACTTTCCTCAATTAGATCTTCAGTAGTCTGCCAATTGATACATGCATCGGTTACTGATACCCCATAATCCAATTGACTAAGATTACTAGAAATTTTCTGATTACCTTCATTCAAATGGCTTTCTAACATCATGCCTGTGATTGATGTATTGCCATGACGAATTTGTTCAATCACATTTCTAAAGACAAGTGGTTGCCGTTGAAAGTCTTTTTCAGAATTACCATGACTGCAATCTACGACAAAGCGAGTCGGCATGTTTTTATCATTAAATCGCTCTTCCAACATCGCAATTTGTACAGAATCATAGTTTGGCGTTTTGCCACCTCTTAGTATGATATGCCCATGAGGATTACCCTTAGTTTTTATAAGTGCCACTCTTCCTTGGGTATTAATACCTAAGAAATTATGTTGTGACGATGCTGAATTTAATGCGTTTATAGCAACTTCAATATTACCGTCAGTACCATTTTTAAAGCCTACCGGCATTGATAGTCCTGAAGCCATTTCTCTATGAGTTTGAGACTCTGTAGTACGAGCACCAATTGCAGACCAACAGAATAGCTCTGCTAGGTACTGAGGTGTAATTGGGTCGAGCATTTCTGTACCGGCTGGAAGACCAAGTTCAGCAATCCAAATAAGTAGCTCGCGCGCTTTACGCAAACCTGATTCAACATCAAAAGTATCATTTAAATTAGGATCATTGATAAGTCCCTTCCAACCTACTGTGGTTCGAGGCTTTTCAAAATAGACGCGCATGACAATAAAAAATTTATCAGCATACTTGTCATGAAGTACTTTTAACTTCTCTGCATAGGCTTTAGCAGAATCAATATCATGGATTGAGCAAGGTCCTGATACTATCAACAGCCGCTTGTCTTTACCTTCCATAATATCGCCAAGTTGTTCGCGATAATTGAGAACATTTTCTCTACCTTCATCAGATAATGGCAATTCTTGCTTAAGCATTACAGGTGTACTGAGAACCTGTTCTTCGAAAACATTAACGTTATTTAATCGTGCTTTCATCGTATTTAGCTCTAACTTTTAAAATGGTTTAATTTGTAATGGCAATAATAACCATGCTGAAGGTCATATACCAGAAATATTGACCTTAACAAACGAGATGTTTATCCTTTATGCTTCACGCTACTCATCACACTATAAAGATATGTAAATGCCTAAGTTCAATCTACTTGTTATTCTCGGACTAACAGCGTCAGGCAAAACCAAGCTAGCTGTGCAATTGGCACGTCAATTTGATGGTGAAATACTGTCAGCAGACTCTCGTCAGGTCTATCGTGGACTTGATATTGGAAGTGGTAAGGATCTTGAGGAATACGAAGAAATTCCCTACCACCTTATCGATATTGTTGACCCTGGCTATGAATTTAATATTTTTGATTTTCAAAATGCGTTCTTTGATGCTTTTGAATACATTGAAAAACGGAAGAAATTACCTGTTATGGCTGGTGGCTCAGCACTCTATGTTGATTCTATACTAAATGGCTACCGTCTAGTTCCTGTACCAGAAAATGTTCATTTACGAGAACAGTTAGCGCTTTGCACACATGAGCAATTGACTAACAGACTACTCCAACTTAAACCTAATCAACATAACACGACCGATTTGTTAGAGCGTGAGCGGCTGGTGCGAGCAATTGAAATAGCTGAAGGTGAAAAAAACAATACGTCAACTGTTCCGGACTTGCCAAAATTGACACCTATGGTGATAGGCATACATTGGGAACGCAGTGTTACACGTAAAAGAATAACTCAACGACTAAAGTTTAGGCTCGAAAACGGTCTGATTGAAGAGGTTGAAGCACTTTACAAACAAGGCGTTAGCTGGCAAACCTTAGAATACTATGGGCTTGAGTATCGACTTGTTGCTCAATACCTTCAAAATCAACTCAGTCGAGAATATATGTTTGAAAAACTAAATATAGCCATTCATCAATTCTCTAAAAAACAGGCGACATGGTTAAGACGGTTACAAAAGAATGGTCTTCACATTCACTGGGTTGATGGGCAAGAAGATACTTTTAAGCAATCAATGACTTTAATTAAAGAAAGACTGTGAACTGAAGCAAATGACCTGATTTATACCATTTTCTTTTGCGTCATAAAACGCCTTTTCAGTCTCCTTGAACCTAAAATCCTCAGTTGACCGGCTCACAATTATGATTATGTACTTCAAAACAGCAACTTACAGAAGGATTAGTATTTATCCCCAATACAAAAATCAATTGATGTATCTTCAGAAACTTCGTTCTGCTACCTCCCTTGCTTGTCACCAAGCGGGTATCATGGTGTAATATAAACTCTAAGCTTTATATATTTTATATCTGTTTTTCATGAATCTAATAC
>JAAGZM010000786.1 GCA_024206355.1 Gammaproteobacteria bacterium
GGCGTTAGCGAGCAATAAGAAATGGGAAATACCTTTAAAGCTATTGCTGGGGGAATATCGTACGTTAAGTATTATAAAGTCAGTCTTATAAAATCACTGCTGGTTCCGTTTGTTTTATTGGCAATAATTACAACGCTAGCCTTTTTACCCAATATTGATTCAAATAGTGCACTAGCTATTGAAATGCTTCAGTGGCTACCTCTTACGTTAATAGCAATTACAACACACAAAGTTATTTTAGAAGGACCTAATTCAGTGCCGATCTGGGGTATAAATCGCTTTGGTGCAAGAGAATTTAGATTCATGGGCTATGAGGTTTTGGTGGTTATAGTCGCATTACCGGTGTTAGTATTTTATTTTATCCCCCACCTCGGTGGTTTTCTTTCAATGACTGCGATCGCATATATTATCGGCAGGCTTTCTTTAGTATTTCCTAGTATAGCAATCGGAGCGGATGTCAGCTTGAAGGAATCTTGGGTAGCTACAAAGAATTATCAGTTAATGATGATTGTGGTTGTTGGTCTTTTTCCATTTTTACTAGGGCTCCTTGAGACTCTATTTGCTTCCCTACCTGGAATGTTTTGGATCGGTTTTGTAACTTCGACGTTTACTACAGTCTTTGTAGTCGCATCGCTTTCAGTAGCATACAAAATTGTAATGGAGTCGCAAGTTGTTCGCTAACCAGGCCAACCACACGGATTCGCCGCTAGCGCGGCTCCCCGGTGTTGGCAGCGTTA
>JAAGZM010000787.1 GCA_024206355.1 Gammaproteobacteria bacterium
AGCGAAAGTAGCAATGGAGCTATTTGATCTAAATGTGAAAATTATTGATTTATCGGGAGATTTTCGCTTAGAAAGCCTTGATGATTATATTCGAGATTATGCGCCTTCACATCCCTGTGCAGAGCGGTTAGGTACATTCACTTATGGCATGCCAGAATTGAATGAAGATGCAATCAAATCAGCAACTTATATCGCTAGCCCTGGTTGTTTTGCAACAGGTATTGCAATGGGACTTTTGCCGTTGGCTAATGCTGGTTTGTTGAAAGGTACAAATATTCGCACAGTAGCGATGACAGGTTCATCGGGCTCAGGTGTTAAACCACAAGCAGGAACCCATCATGCGATAAGAGTCAATAATATGAAGGCTTATAAAGCACTTCATCATCAACATAGGGCAGAAATTGTTCAGACATTGTCGAAAGCAGGCGCAGAGAAAATATCACTTGATTTTGTACCTGTTTCAGCTCCATTAGCTCGCGGTATTTTATCTGTCTCTCAACTTGATCTGCCAGAGAATGTGGATGAAGACGCTATACAGAAGTTATTTGAAGACTATTACAGTCAACATAATCTAGTTTCCGTAATGAAAAAAGGAGCTTCTCCAGAGGTTGTTGCTGTATCAGGAACTGCAATGGTTGAGGTAGGTATTAATGTTCGTATTGATGAACTTACAGGACAGAGAACACTTTGCTGTTCTAGCGTTATAGATAACCTTATAAAAGGTGGTGCTGGTCAAGCTATCCAATGTTTTAACCTTATGACAGGACAACCAGCGCACTATGGTTTAGATGCTCCTGGCTTATGGCCGTGAGTTCTCAAATGCCTATTGCGGTTATCAAAGTCGGTGGAGATGTTTTACTTGATGCAGATGAGCGTCAAGGGCTAGCTGCTAATGTTAAGGATTTACACGACCTTGGTTGGAAAATTGTTTTACTACATGGTGGTGGACCTCAAGTTAATAAACTACAATCGCACCATGGTCTTGAAACTAACAAAGTTGCAGGCAGACGAGTAACATCTTTTGCCGATCTTCAGGTAGTAAAACAAGCTATTGCTGGTGAAGTTAATGTCAATCTTGTATCTTTGCTGGCAGCCTCAGGTTTGCCAGCATTTGGTTGTCATGGTGCATCTGGATTATTAATTGAAGCTTCTAAAAGACCGCCAATCAAAGTTTCTGGTGAAGGCGAGCAATTAATTGATTTCGGTGAAGTTGGAGATGTTGTTTCTATCAATCAAGAGTTGTTAGAAGGATTGTTAGAGTTAGGGCAAATACCAGTTATCGCAACGTTAGGGATGAATGCTGATGGCAGAATTTTTAACATTAATGCTGATACCACCGTTATTCAAATTGCTAAATCGTTGAAAGCTGAATTACTCTTACTAATTACGCAAGTTGGTGGTATTTATCTAGATATTAATGATCCTGAAAGCTTAGTCACTGATATTACGCCCAAGGAGGCGGTATCTTTAATTGAGCAAGGTATTATAAAAGATGGCATGATCCCAAAAGTTGAGGAAGCGATTAGTTTGCTTGAGTTTGGTATAAAGTCTATAGCAATTGCTGCGGCGAGAAGAGAAAATGTATTTAAGGCTTTGGCAGAAATAGGTGTTCAAAGTACATCAATCAAAGCTACCCGAATACATAAAGATATTTAAGGTCTACCAATGTTAATTATACGCCCCGTTGAAACATCAGATATTGAACAACTACTTTTATTAGCTCAAAAGGTAGCTCCAGGGATCACAACATTCCCTCCTAATAGAGAGGTATTGGAACAAAAAATTGTTGATTCCCAAAAGGGTTTTACTGAAAACCCATCAATTGATAGTAGTGATGATTATCTGATGGTGCTAGAAGACACAAGCTCAGAAGTTCCGATTATAATGGGTACTGCAGCCGTTTATGCGAACATTGGCAAAGAAATACCATTCTATACGTTTAAAATTATTAAAAGAACCCAGTACAGTTATGAACTGGGTACTAAAGTGACTTCAAATTCAATTCATCTGGTTAATGAGTACGTAGGTGATACCGAAATAGGAACACTAGTGCTCGATCCAGATCATCGAGGAGGAGGTTACGGAAAACTGTTAGCAAAATGTCGTTATATGCTGATTGCTCAGTTTAAAGAAAGATTTGGAAAGAGGATTTTTGCTGAACTAAGAGGCTGGTCAGATGACAATTTCATTTCTCCTTTTTGGGAGAGTGTTGGCAAATATTTTTTTAATGGAATAAGTTATGAACACGCAGATTATCTGAGCGCGACAACCAATAATCAGTTTATAGCTGATCTGATGCCAGTTAACCCAATTTATTTAGATCTACTCCCTGAAAATGCGCAAGCCGTTGTTGGCAAGCCACATCCAACTGGAGAACCTGCCCTTAAAATGCTGTTTGCTGAGGGTTTTAGATACGATGAATATGTTGATATATTTGATGCAGGACCCACAGTTCACGTACCTACAGATGATATGCACACGATAAAAAATAGCAGACTATCTTTAGTTGAGGCAATTACAGATACTAAAATTACTGGCAATAAGTCTCTAGTCTGTAATACTTCATTGAACAATTTTCGGGTATGTTTAACTGAAGTAAATATAAACAATACAGGCATCACTATCTCAGAAAATCTTGCAAAAGCTATGCAAGTTGAGCAAGGAGAACAACTTAGAGTTTGTCCTCTTGATACTCAGTATTCTCCAGATCATTTAGAGCAAAACTGACAGTTTTTTCTTCTAGTAATAGGCTGGGATCTGTCTCTCGCAAAAAGTCGTACGTATTGATTTTGTTGAAGTTTTTGATATAAGTTTAGAAGGTAGGGGAGGCTTCATTATAGATATGAATGGAAAGAAGCTGCATGAAATCAGCACGATCTATTAAATGCGAGGGACAGTTACATTAGGACGGAATGTCCCCAGAACCCTAATTACTGTCTGAAAATTGCTGTCTTGTTTGTGTCTTTGCTCTTATGTTCAATTTTATGTGCATGTTGTTCCCAGTTCTTCCCATCAAAATTTGTGATATTTATTGAAATAGGTTTTGTATCTAAACAGTTTGCATTCACGTCTACACCATCTGGATTTGACCTTGGAATATAAAAAGGTTTTATACCACAATTTTTGCAAAATGTATGTTTAGCAACTCTA
>JAAGZM010000788.1 GCA_024206355.1 Gammaproteobacteria bacterium
TAATCTAAGTATTTCTTTATGAAGAGAATCTACTGTTTCATCACTAACTTGACGTACCCCATCCTGCACAGCTTCTATTTCAGCTCTTAGGACAGCTACCGGTGTTCTTAATTCATGCGAAATATCGGAAATCCATTTTTTTCTTACCGATAAATTTGTTTCTAGTGTGCTAGCGAGTTGATTAAAATCACGAGAGAGATCACCTATTTCATCGTTAGATTCTTCTGATAACTTAACAGAATAATTCCCTGAAGCAAGAGAATGGGTCGCTTTGCTCAGTCGTTTAATCGGTTTTATGAAACGTCTTGCAAGTTCTAATGTTACTAAAGCTGTTAGTATGATCACCGCAATCAAAGACCAACTTAGATCACTGATTAATTTACTGACAAATGCTTGATCCACTTCAGAGGTAATCTCATTTATTTTCCTATAGCCTAGGAAACCAACGGTCTTATTATTACTTTGTATAGCTATCCAATTTACGTATATTAGTTCACGATTTGGTGGACCAATAATGACACTTTTATCACTATCGGCTAGTAAGAGATTTTGTCGATTGGAAGGCGGAGGTGGTTCAGGATCCTGCCAATCTGGTGGTGTAAGTTGATGCTCTTCAAATCTTTGAGGTGGTCTACCTCTTTTTCCTCTTCCTCCTCCTCTTCTTTCTCTTACCTGTCCCTCATCTGACATATACTTGTCAATTAAATCTCGCCAATTTAAATCTCTTTGTGAATCAATCCAATCCCAGTTTCCTTTCAAAGCATGCTGTTCTGAGAGTGCTGAAACCAAAGGCATTAAGCTGTTTTCTTGATGTGAATCTAAATAGGTTTTAAAGCTACTGCTAAAAGACCATGTTATTAAAAAATATAAACAGCCTATCATTACCAAATTGGTAAATAAGATAGCAATAAATAACTTTCCTTTAATTTGAAGTTTCATAATTAACAATAATGCTCAAGAGTAATCATCTATTTTGACAATAGAATGTGTAAATAATATGAAAAAATATAATTACTCTTCAATCATATACCCGTTCTATCTCAAGATACAAATTCCATCAAGCTATTGCCCGCTGATGTACGCATTTACTGCATCTTCACGACTGCTGACATGAGCTTTCAACTCAGAGATGGCGTTATAAAAATCATCGGCATCATCTAAAAATGTATATCCATCTACCTCTGTTGTTGCATAAGGTTCTATCAAAGCTGAATAAGAATCATACAAATCTTGAGTGATGGTTGGCTCAAAAGCATTTGCTATTACTTCTAATATGTAAGAATTATATTGTGCCTTGTAAATTTCATCAGCATAAAGTTTTTCTATTAGAGGCCATGCATTTGCCTGAATGTTTGAAAAGCTCAACGCCAATGCGCCACCTAGCTTACCATCCTGAAGAGCCTCATTATTATCCCATGGGATCCAGGTAAGTTTTTCCGTTTCAGGGTCATTGTACAAGTAAAAATTATGCGTCATTTTCCCGTAAGTATCCCAGTTTTGAATAATACCATTCACGGCCAAATACTTAAGGAATCCATCAACATCAAAGACTGATTCAAGATTTGCTCTCCAGGTTGCAGGATCAGTACTGGCAGTGTCATCGTGTAATGCTGCAAACAGAGCCAGGACATCAGACCAATCCGCCTCATCTTCATTGGTTTTCTTTTCAAAATTTTCCTCAGCGAATGCTCCGTCGACAAAGTTTGCCCCACCTTCCTCTGGTTTGTAAAGATTGCCATCATCACTGATAAATTGCGTGTCGAGTACCGTGCCATCTACTTCCTCTACCAAAGTGTATAAGCCAAAGTACTCAGGACCATTACCGTGATCAACATAAAGCCGATAAAAAGCTGTATGTGAAACAGCTAAGCCTGCTTTGGCAAATACGTCAGCTGCAACTTTCTCACGTAGGTGAGATTTATCATCAAAATTGTTTTTAAGGCTAAACTTCTTAAATCCATAAAACCGTTGATTTTTGATTTGTGGGTAGTCATCTTCAAATTCATCAAAATCCATTTTAAAAGATAACTTTAATATTCCTTGAGACCAGCTAGTTTGTAAACTTGAATTTCCCTTGAAGCGAATACCAACTCGATACCACTGCGTTCCGTTGTAGTAGACTTCAGCAGGAACAAAAATTGGGTCTTCATCACTCGAAATTAAACCAGGTCCTCCAGTACTTGATTGGCCCATCTCACCATAGGTTGCCGTCATATCATCCAACATACTCTGCCAGCGTTCTTCTGTTACAACAAAATCAAAACGCTTAACAGTCATATCATTGAATACCTCACTCAAGTTAGGATCAACATTTTTGCTATGACTCTCCTCAGTCCAATCTGTTGCTTCAAAATCAGCATCAGTCACAACCGAAGCCTCAGGTGTAACTGAAACGGCTGATGATTCAGTGCTAGCCCCTGCGCTATTACTCGCAGTAACCGAGCAACTGTAGGTAGTATCATTAATTAAATCTGTGACCACAATAGGACTTTCTGATCCTGTCGCACTTATTGGATCTTCTCCTGCAATACAGGTTACTTCATATCCTGTAATTGTTGCACCACCGTTTTCTGTAGGTGCGGTGAAAGCAATACTTGCAGAGGTATCACCAGATGTAGCAGTATCAATAGTCGGAGGATCTGCTACTGTGACTGCTGTCACATCGTCACTACTATCTGAACCTGAATTGCCACATCCAGATAGGAGTAGCATGCCAATGGTTAATAGGCTAAGTAGAACAGTTGAAAATAGAGTATTCATTGTATTTATACCTATCATCTAGAGTTATTCATATTTTTAATATTTAAGAAAAAGTGTTAATCAATGCACCCGGCTCTAAAAATCCTGAAGAATATAGGACTTCACCTAGTTCTGCCTCTTCATCAGGTGTTAAGTTTGAGAGATCATCAAAGCTA
>JAAGZM010000789.1 GCA_024206355.1 Gammaproteobacteria bacterium
AACGTTTGGCGATTAGCCAAACCCCACGAGTAAGCAAAGGTAGTACTACAATAGCTATAAATAGATAAGAACTATAAGCATAACCCTGCCCTATCAATGAAACGATACCCACGGCATCAGCCAAATAAATAGCAACAAATAATAAGCTAAGCGCGACCATCGGTCTTAAATATTGAGGCATCTCGCTTTCTTTTTCAGTATACACCTCAGCAATTCTTTCATTAACTGAATGCAGCATAGCTGTTCCTGTTTCAATGAATGTGCCAAATATAACTACTTGGAAAACTAACATAAAACCAGGTGCTTTAAGTTGATCTAATAAGTAGCTAATAGGTAGTGACTTTTCAACAATGTCAGGATAGTGAGCCATCATAGCAACCAATAGTAGAAGGCCAGGAATCATCGCTAAAGGACCGCATAACAGTCCAGCCCAAATTGAGTCTGAGCGGCTGTTAAAGTGTCTAACAACAAACAGAACTGCAGTAAAGACTACAATATTATAACCAGCGTAG
>JAAGZM010000790.1 GCA_024206355.1 Gammaproteobacteria bacterium
ACCAGCATCTAAAGGCCATGTATTGATTGGAGATATTAAAAAATGCCTCCTTGTTAATGAATGGTCGTCTGATGTCTGTGAAATTCAATGCCAGACTCGCTCTATTGCACAACATGAGAGCGGTTCAGGTCTTGTTGTCATCAACGTCAATGTTTATATCATTTATATCGAAGTAATAGGAAAACCAGAGGATTAAAAAATGAAAGAAACTATTAATATTGGCGTTGGCAAAGTGGACTTGCGGGAGTACGGATCAGCCGAGGCAATGCGTGGAGTGGGAAATGTTACCGCTTTGAATTTTAACGTGACTGAAGATATTAAGGAGTTGAAAGACTTCACTAATACGGGCGGAGGCACTTACAACGAGGTTAGGCGTGTTGAGTCCGTAGAATCATCTATATCAATGTCTGACCACTCGCCGAAAAATATGGCTATAGCCGTATATGGTAGTACATCAGAAGAAGCCGCAGGGACTGAGACCGATGAGGTCATTGTCGCTTACAGTGATGGCTTTAACAAGCTATCGAAGGTACTAGACACCATTACTACCGTTAATAGTGCAGCATCAGGAGGTGGCACGGAGTACACCCTAGATACTGACTACGAAGTTCGAGACGGTGGCTTGTTTATTCTTTCGGGCGGTAATATTTCAGATGGTTCAGACGTTTTTGTTACATATGAATCAAAACTTTCTGACATAGTTGAGGCTTTAGTCAACTCATCAAAAGAGTATGAGATTGTTTTTGATGGTCTTAATGATGCCCGTTCAGGCAAGTCGGTAGTGGTTGAAATCCATCGTCAAAAAATGGGTGCTACCACCGGACTTGATCTAATTGGTGATGATTTCGGAAACCTTGAGCTTACTGGAAAGGTCTTAAAAGACACGACGATCACAGGAACCGGCCTATCTCAGTATTTCAC
>JAAGZM010000791.1 GCA_024206355.1 Gammaproteobacteria bacterium
CTTCTTGGTCTCTACATCACCACCATCATTTCAGATGACGGTGTTTTTGCGTATGTAATTTATAACTAAATAACAAATTCCAAAGCCCCGTTTACCAAATGTAGCCGGGGCTTTTTTTATACTAACGATAAAGGGCTCAGAGTAAAATCAAGTTGATCTGACCCCCTTGATTTTACTCTGACCATACAATTAAAAAGAGAGATTAAAACAATGACATTAAAACTCGTACTGCCAAAGGGTAGAATTAATACAAAAGTGCTCAAATTATTATCCGATTGCGGAATTGATTTAATTGGAGATGAGCGCAATTATCGTCCAACTGCTTATGGCTTTGATTTAGAGGTAAAACTTCTAAAGAGCCAAAATATTCCTTCTCTGGTGGAAATAGGGCAACACGATATAGGTTTTGCCGGATTAGATTGGATACAGGAGCGTAACTGTAATGTCGAAATTTTAAAAGATCTTGGTTATGATCCCGTTAGAATCGTCACCTGTATTCCAGAAGATTGGGATTGGCAAGAAATGCAAAAACGCCCTTTAATTGTTGCTTCAGAATATAAACATATCAGTACACGATATCTTGATAAGCTTGGTCTTGACTATCAATTACTACGTTCTTACGGCGCAACTGAGGTTTTTCCTCCTGAAGATGCCGATATGATCATTGATAACACTTCTACCGGAACAACCATCAACGCTAATCGTTTAAAGATTGTTGATACGGTCATGGAAAGTACTACTCAATTTATCGCCAACGCAGATACCTTAAAAGATCCTGGTAAACGTAAAGACATTGATGATTTACTAACACTGATGCAATCTGTTATTAATGGTAGAGAGCGTGTGTTGCTTGAAATGAACTGCAGTAACGACCAAATTACTTCCATTGTAGATTTGTTGCCATGTATGCGCTATCCGACTGTTTCCAAACTCTATCAAGATAATGGTTTTGCGGTGAAAGCTGCGGTTAAGAAATCTGAAATACGTGATCTGATACCCAAGCTTATTGCAGCCGGGGCAAGCGATATTCTAGAAACTGCAATCCGAAAAGCAATTTGATTGATAAAAAATAGGCAGATAAGAAAATGTCTCAAAAACTTAGGTTAAATTTCAATGAGCGTAGCGACTTTATCAGCCCAATTGATAAGCGCTACCCTTTTGAGCAATCGTTATGGCAATATCCTATTCGGCAGCCTTTGGAAAAGCTTATAGCTGATCGCTTTCAACTCGATCCTGCACAAATTCTTTGCACTAATGGCGGCGATGAAGCCATCATGATTTTAATGCGGATCATCAAAGAATCGAGCCAGTTAATTTTACCACTTCCTGCTTTCTCCCAATATATTTGGGGTATAGAGAGCTGGAAACTGGATTCTCAATTAATCCAAAGTCACGATAATCTCACTATTGATGTCGATGGAACTCTATCTGCGATAAATTCAGTGTCAGCTACTGATCTTATGGGGCCTAGTTCGGTTACCATTATTACGCGGCCGAATAATCCTACCGGTGAAATGATTGCTTTTGAGACGTTAACTCAGATACTTGAGGCTGCTAAAAATAATGGTGGCTTTGTATTTCTTGATGAGGCTTATATTGAATTTAGTGATGACGCTGCTGATCACGTTGAAGTTACACGCTCACTTCTCGCTCAGTTTGATAATTTAGTTATCTTACGA
>JAAGZM010000017.1 GCA_024206355.1 Gammaproteobacteria bacterium
GCATGACCTCTGTGGAGCGTTAATTACTTATCTTTGAGTTGCAAAATCAAGACTCAAGTGTAAAGTAGTTAGCGACTAAACCAAACTACGGAGATCACAATGACCTATAAACACTTGAATCTTGAAGAGAGACATTATATCCAGATATCGTTGCAAAAAGAAATGAGTCATGAAGACATTGCTAAAAATCTCAATCGAAATCAGACAACGATATCGAGAGAAATTGGACGGAATACCGGTAAAAGAGGATATCGATATCAACAAGCAGAGCGCCTTACGAGAGAACGGCATAGCATTAAAAATAAGGCTAAAAAGTTAACGGCGGAAGTTCTTTTATTAGTCGATAAATATATTAAGAACGATTGGAGTCCAGAGCAAATTTGTGGTTGGCTGAGAAATGATGAGCGGGCGGAAAAGATAGAACTTCATCATGAAACAGTTTATCAATATATCCTGAGAGACAAAATATCGGGTGGTAGCCTATACACTCATTTGAGACATCAAAATAAGACTTATCGAAAGCGTTATGGCTCATCAAATAACCGTAGTAAGAATGGTATACCCGATAGGGTTGATATTGATGAAAGGCCTATTGACGCTAATAATAGAGAGCGTTTTGGTGATTGGGAAGGTGACACCATTATTGGGAAAAATCATAAAGGAGCAATTGTGACATTGGACGAAAGAGTTTCAAAATTGAGGTTAGCATTACCAACGGGGGGCAAGAGAGCGGACAAAGTAACTGAGGCAATCATTTGTATATTTAAACCAATCAGTGAGTTTGTCCTGACTCTAACTCTGGACAATGGAAAAGAATTTTCTTATCACAAAAAGGTTGCAAAACAGATTGGCTGTAATACTTATTTTGCCAAACCATATCATTCATGGGAACGAGGACAAAATGAAAATAGCAACGGCTTACTCAGGCAGTATTTTCCGAAATCAATGGAGCTTTTGAACGTATCAACGAAACAAGTCCTAAATGCCGTTCAAAAATTAAATAGCAGACCTAGAAAATGCTTGGGTTATAAAACTCCTTATGAAGTTTTTGAAAAACACACGGGTATTAAACAAAAAGAACTGGAGGTCATGCACTTATGACTAGAATTCAGCAGATATTTTTAATATAGCTTATTCACAACAACATTAACAAACATTTATTGACTCGATAAAATGACCTAATATCCCGCTGCACGGTTAGTTAAGGATCAGAGGTAACTTCAACACTCCAGCGTTCTCCAAAACCAGCTGAAGATTCTGATAATAGATCGCCATTAGGTGAGAAACCAACAGCATA
>JAAGZM010000792.1 GCA_024206355.1 Gammaproteobacteria bacterium
AAATCGACAAATGATGCGACCGCCCTCACCGAGTCAAATTGGGGGCCTCGGCCAATTTCCAAGCCACCTTGAACGTGCGTCGCAATTTAACAAGTGCATCAAGCGGACCCAGCAAAGCTGGGCCGCTTATGCTTAGCGTTAGATGCTTGGAGAACAAAAAATGAGAAGCCTTTTACTTGCGTCGATTTCTTTATTAGTGCTTAGTTGCTTACAAGTCAATGCCGCGCCTACCTCTAAGCATCTAAACTGCATTAGCATAGCAACTGTTGTGATACTTTTTGATAAAGATGGGGTAATAAAGACTTATGAATCTACTGGCAAATCTCTTAATTACTGGACAAGTATGAGAGGAGAGTTTGCTAAATAAATTATGTATCGAAGCAAAAAGGAGGGCCGCACTTTAAAGCAATCGGAATTAGAAATAGTTAAGGCTGTTGAAGCAGGTAATGCTATTTTCCGTAAGTCGTATATGAAACCAGACGACCCAGCAGTTGACCCCAAGGATTTTCATGCTGGCACTAAATCCTGTATAAATCTATATGACATCTAACAAGTACCTCAAATCGACCTCGCTACGCTCGGCGATTTAGGCTAGCGTTATGTGCAGTTAACAAACCTAGCCAATGAGTAACTAATGAACGAAGACCCTGAAGTCGAAATGTCAAAACAGAGCCAGACTATCTCTAGCGGAGGTAAGAAATTGTCCGTTGAAATTTATCGGATTAAAGGCACATCGGATTGGTCTCTGGAAATTGTTGATGAGAATGGCAACTCTACGGTTTGGGATGATTTATTCGCCTCAGATAAAGACGCAATTACTGAAGCAAAGAAAGCTATCTTAGAAGAAACTACAGAAGCATTTATTGGACCTGCAGATGGGAAAGGTAATGATAAATGGAAATAAACTACACATAACAAG
>JAAGZM010000793.1 GCA_024206355.1 Gammaproteobacteria bacterium
AGTACACAGGTTAACTTTCCTCCCATTAGCAGTTTATTGTTGACAATATTTTATGGTGGAACCATCATCGGTGCAGGAATAGGGATGGTATTGAAAGGCAACGCATCTGCAGGTGGAACGACCATTATCGCGCGAATTGTTGCCAATTATTTTCATATTAAACCCGGTCAAATACTTCTTGTTCTTGATATCACAATTATTACTTCTATTGGTTTTATATTCGTCGATATAGAGCGGGCATTATGGAGTATGCTGAGCCTTTATGTAACAACTATTGTTATCGATAAGATTTTAACCGGCGCTATCCCTGAAAAAATTGTCCATATTGTTTCAGACAAATCTCCTGAAATTGGTATTAGTATCCATAAGGAATTGGAAAGAGGTGGAACGATTCTTTCCGGTCAAAACATAACGGCCAACGAAGATAAGACTATATTATTTGTCGTCGTAGGGGCACGGAGGATACCTCAGTTACGCACTTTGGTTCTCGGTATTGATCCTGATGCGATAATGATTGTTATGGAAGCCTCAGAAATGGTTGGTACTAGCCGTTGGAGCTAACCTTTTCTTCTGAAGTTAAACGAAAAGAATAATCCTAGAAAACGTGCAATCAAATGCCTAGGCAAACTCACTCAATGGATGAATACTAATCCTTCTGTAAGTTGCTGTTATAAAGTACATAATCATAATTTTGAGCCGGTCAACTGAGGATTCTAGGATAATCATAATTCATAGCCTGTTCCTTGTATTAAAACTTTTTTTAGTTGAAAGATCAGATCTTGAAACAAGCTATTGTTCATTCTTATTTTATTATTTTTATCCAGAACTCAGGTTAAATAATTCTAATAAGCATTACAGTAAATATTTTCTTCAAGCGTAAATAAGGGCACAAATTTAGAATGACTCCTAATATTTCGATTATAACAATTATCAAAAAAGCGTTCAGATGCTGGTGGTAATTGTTGCAGTAACTGGGTATGCATGAGCTCACTGGGTGAAACCAATTTAACTCCGGCTTTGGCTAATTCAGGAAGCTTCTGCTCAAGATAGCGCATAGTGTTTTCCCTTGGATGCCCAATGGCAATAGCGTGTCCTTGTTTTCTAGCAATGCGGAGCAATTGTTTAAACTGATTATCGATAGATTCTGGATCATCATAATGATCAAGAAAAACTCTTCTGCTCATTGAAGGTATTTGCCAATGTTTAGCTGTTGTAGCAGCAATCGTTTTTGTGGTGGTCCGACTATCTATAAAAAATAGCGCTCTTTGCTTAAGTTCTGCCATCAACCAGTTCATTTTTTCTCTGTCAGCTGTCAATAAGCTCCCCATGTGATTATTAATGCCGACTACATAGGGTATTGCATTGATATTATTTTCTAGTGTTTTTGCAAATTGCTGTCGCTTCATATTAGATAACAGAGCTCCTGGGCCTAATAGCTCAACGTATTTTTCAGACTCCATCGGTTGATGCAATAATATATCCATCCCTCGATGATGACCCAACTGGGCAATTTCTTGACTAAAAGGTGTATGTGGCAAAATACTGAGCGCTACTTCAGACGGCAAATTTGCTGCTCGAAAACCTAGCGCTTTTCGATCTCCCAAATCATCAATAATGATACTAACTGTCGGTACAGTCTGTTCTAAAGCGTTGAGTGTTTGCTGAAATAAAATGACCGTTACTAGCAAACTAAAAATCACTAGGAAGTTGATCAATAAATAACTTAAAGATGTTTTTTCCAAAGTGTGCATTTTCAAAGCTTTAATGCTCTTCTATTAACGATGATTTTCGCTCAGATTTTAAACTCAAAATACTGATACCACGTAAAAGGTTTAATGCCTCAGATAACTGAAAGTCATTATTGAGTAATGCTTGAGCTTTCTTTTCATCATCAATTTCAGATGTTGGTTTTGGTAAGTTTTCATTGCTCAATGAACCTTTTAGGTCGGCTTCAAAAATATCCTTACCTTCATCTTCTGCGCTGACTATCTCGGCCTGCTTAACTTCTATATCTGGAATGATACCAAGCCCCTGAATAGACCGGCCTGAGGGGGTAAAATAGCGCGCGGTTGTTAATTTAAGTACTGCTTCTCCAGTAATTGGCATCAAGGTTTGAACTGACCCTTTACCAAATGAGCGGGTGCCCATAATAATCGCTCTATTATGATCTTGAAGTGCACCAGCAACAATTTCTGCAGCAGATGCAGAGCCACTGTTAATTAAAATAATAAGAGGAGCACCGTATAAGACATCTCCTTTACTAGCTGAAAGCTCAACATTTGTTGAGTCAGCTCTGCCTTTGGTAGAAACGATCAATCCCTCATTAAGAAATGCATCGGATACCTTTTTCGCAGCCATTAAAACACCACCAGGATTATTTCTTAAATCCAAGACTAGGCCTTCAATTTTACCTTCATTCTGCTCTCGCAGCAATTCGATTTCATCGGTTAAATCATACCCCGTTCGGCTTTGAAACTGAGTAATTCTTACATAGGCAATACCCTTTCCAAGCCATTGGCTCTGGATACTTGAAAGTCGAATAATTTCTCTAACCAGATTAAACTCTAAGAGTTCATTTTCACCAACGCGACGAATACTGAGCACGACGTTCTCACCTATCTCACCGCGCATCATTTCCATTGCATCGACTGCTTTAATATTCCTTAAAGGCATGTTATCAATTCTTATAATTAAATCTCCGGGTAGTATTCCGGCGTGTGAAGCGGGACTATCATCAATGGGAGTGATTATCTTTATTAAACCATTTTCAGGGATAACTTCTATCCCGAGACCACTGTATTGCCCAGCAGAGGAATCTTGAAGGTTGCCATAGGATTCTTTGTCGAGAAACGTTGAATGGGGATCAAGGCTATCCAACATGCCCGCAATTGCACCTTTGATCAGATCGTGATCATCGACCTTTTCAACATAAGTACTTTTAATGCGATTGTATACTTCTGCTAATGTTCGTAATTCATCAAGCGGTAATGGTTCTGGCTCTGTTATAACTTCATCTGCAGCCATCAGAGAAGTACTGAAATAGAATTGGCACATTAAACCAATAACTATTAATCGCTTTATTGTAGATGCCATTAGTTACTCCGCAGGCTTAGTTAATACTTCTTTTAAAATAAATAATACAGGACCTAACCACGGCGAACAAATTTAACTGGGTTAAGTGCTTTTGAACGTAATCTAATTTCAAAGTAAAGACCCGTTGTTGGATAACCACCACTTTGACCAACCGTGGCAATCTGTTCGCCTGCCTCAACCCAGTCACCTGGTTGCTTAAATAATGCTTCGTTATGTCCATAAAGGCTCATATATCCATCACCATGGTCAATAATGATAATTAAACCAAAGCCTCTTAAATAATCTGAGTAGACAATTCGTCCATGATGTATAGCTTTAACATCTTGGCCTTCTTTGGCAGCAATTAACACACCGCTCCAACGCATCTGTCCATTACCTCTTACTGAACCAAATGACTCTTTTACTCTGCCCTTAACCGGCCAATTAAGTTTGCCTTGAAATTTTGATAAACCACTGAGTGATTCTTCAGGTATTAATGTAGCAACAGTTTGTTTTAATGCTTCAAGTAATGACGTTAGATCCTGCTCATTCATCTGCCATTCTTTTAGCTGCTTAGAATTATTTTTTAATGAAATATTGAGCTCTGAAATCGCTTTTTGCCGCTTAGACTTAAGAGCAGCCAGACGAGTATTTTCTTGCTCATGCTCATTTTCAAGCTTTTGTAATTGTTGTTGCTCTGCAATAATTTCTGTTTCAACCTGAGCCAGTTTCTCCAAGGTAGTATTCAATGCCTTAATTTTTTCCAGTCGTGCTTTGTTCAAATAATCATAATAAACGAGTGTCCTACCTAGCTTACTGGGATCTTCTTGGTTAAATATGAGCTTCATATATTCCTGTTTGCCACCCGCATAGGCAGCTCTGATTTGCTCTCTTAATGCTTTTTGCTGAGCTTCTTTATCTCGATTCAATCGTTTTTTCTGTACTTTTAATGCTTTCAATCTAGAGTGACTTATTTTTGATTTTTTTCGAGTGCTTTCAAGTATTTTTCGAGATTGGCCAATTAATACATCGGTCTTTTTTAGAGCTTTTTGCTCCTTATTTAAAGAACTTCTTTTCTTTGTTTGATTTGACTGCAGTTGTTTTATTTTTGCTCTTAATTCAGATAATTCTTTTTCTGTAGCCTGTCGTTTTTTAAAACGATCATCACTACTAGCTGCTGAAGTCGTATCAGCTATTACTAAAAAGACAGTGAGCAGAAAGAAATGAAGTATTTTCAAGAATGATCCCTATGATTTTGCGTGGAGATTACACAAGTCACTGCTGATCAGCAATATTGATTAGCACTCTACCAGTCATCTCATTAGGAGCCGGCAAATCCATCAAGTAGAGTAGTGTGGGTGCAATATCAGACAAAATACCGTCTGAAAAGTTCATCGTCGCTTTTCTTCCATGATAGATAAAAGGTACTGGGCCACTTGTGTGAGCAGTATGGGCTTGTCCTGTTTGGCTATCTGCCATTTTTTCAGCATTACCATGATCGGCAGTAATGATACATTCACCTTTTACTGATTCGAGTGCTTTGATAGTTTTTCCTATACATTCATCAAGCGCCTCAATAGCTTTGACTGCTGCATCAAAATTTCCTGTATGACCTACCATATCTGGGTTTGCAAAATTGCAGACTATCAGATCATATTGTTCCGACTCAATTGCTGCGACTAGTTTCTCTGTCAGTAAGGGGGCGTTCATTTCTGGCTGAAGATCATAGGTTGCCACATCAGGCGATGGAATTAATATTCTTTCTTCCCCACCGTATGGTGTTTCTACACCACCACTGAAGAAAAATGTCACATGAGCATATTTTTCAGTTTCTGCTATCCGTAATTGCTTGAGATTATTATTTTGTAGATATTCACCCAGTACATTTTTTAATACTAATTTAGGATAGGCTATTGGTGCATCAATGGTATCTGCATATGAAGTGAGCATAACAAAATCTGCGAGGGCTGGGGTTTGCTTCCTCTGAAAACCTGAAAAGTCACTATCAACGAATGCTCGACTAATCTCACGTGCTCTATCTGCTCGAAAATTCATGAAGACAACAGCATCGCCATCTTCAATTTTGACTGCCTCTCCTATCAATGTTGGAGCAACGAACTCATCATTTTCATCACGCAGATAGGCTGCATTCAATCCTTCCATTGCTGTTGAGGCAGTGTAATCAGCATCAAGGTTCGTCAGCATATCGTAAGCTCGTTCAACTCTATCCCATCGTTTATCTCTATCCATGGCATAGTAGCGCCCGACTAATGAAGCAATTCGGCCTTTACCAATTTTTTTAAATACAGCTTCCGCATTTTCAATAGAGGCTGATGCACTCCTTGGCGGAGTATCTCTTCCATCTAGAAAGCCATGCAAATAGATATTATCAATTCCTTCTGCTGCTGTCATTTCTATCATTGCATGAAGATGTTGCTCATGGCTATGTACTCCACCTGGAGATAATAAACCAAAGATATGTAGTGCTGATTGATTACTTTTTACTTTTGCAATTGCGCTCAATAACACTGAGTTCTTTTGAAATTCACCATCAGCTATCGCTTTACTAATACGGCTAAATTCCTGATCAACTACTCGTCCTGCGCCTAAATTAAGATGCCCTACTTCAGAATTACCCATTTGTCTTGCAGGTAAGCCGACATCAATTCCAGAACCAGATATAAGACTATGACAGTCATTCTGCCAAAGAATATCCATATTCGGTGTCTTTGCATTCAATATGGCATTATCTTTTGGGTCTTCACTGTATCCCCATCCATCTAAGATGATTAGGGCAACTGATTTAGCAGGTTGTGACATTTTCTTGTTCTCAAGTCTTTATACTCATAAAAGGGTGTTGCCAACTTACCAAACTCCGACAAATAATGGTAACAGTTTCTGCCATACATCAAAATTTTGAAGGGCCTGCCCCAGGAGCTAAACGATTGCTTTGGGCGCCATTGGTGAATGGTTTCGTAGCTGACGGTAATATTTCTGGCTGCAAATAACTCATCGATATCACGAAAACTGAGAGTGAAACGCAAATACAACCAGAAAAATTGCCTCGTGAAACGTTTTGGGTACTGTATGGCTAATAATTTGGGATGGGTAACGGTAACCTGAGTACATTTTGTTATTTTTCATAATGGAATTATGGCATACTTCAGGAAAGTGTCATCAACTTGACAGTGCCATTAGTACGGCTTTTTAAGACAAAACTATGACGTATAATCAGCAAAATAACAGTTCTTCCAATAACGCTTTTAACGATATGGGATTGTCTCCAGATATTCTTAAAGCAGTAGTTGAGCAAGGGTATGATAACCCCTCACCCATCCAGGCACAGGCGATCCCTGCTGTGCTTAAGGGTAATGATGTTATGGCTGCGGCACAGACCGGTACAGGTAAAACAGCTGGTTTCACGCTGCCAATATTACAAATTTTATCGAAAGGTGATTGGGCTCAGTCTAATCAGGTAAGAACTTTGATTTTGACACCTACTCGCGAATTGGCGGCACAGGTTGAGGATAGTGTAGCGACTTATGGTAAGTATTTGCCTTTGCGATCTGCTGTTGTATTTGGTGGGGTTAAAATTAACCCTCAGATGATGAAACTTCGTAAGGGTGTGGATATTCTTGTTGCTACACCTGGCCGTCTTTTAGATTTATATAATCAAAATGCGGTTAAATTTCAGAAATTAGAAATTTTAGTTCTTGATGAAGCTGACCGAATGTTGGATATGGGTTTTATCCATGATATCAGAAAAATTCTAAATGTCTTGCCTAAGAAACGCCAAAACTTAATGTTTTCTGCTACCTTTTCTAAGGAAATCAGAAATCTTGCTAAGGGAATGATTAATAATCCAGTGGAAATTTCTGTTAGTCCTCGAAATACCACGGTTAATACTGTCAA
>JAAGZM010000794.1 GCA_024206355.1 Gammaproteobacteria bacterium
CGAGCGTCTGGCCGAAGGTGTAAATGAAATCCTGCAGACCAGCGAAGTCGGTCTGACCGATATCTCACGCGTCATCCAGGCACTGGCCAGGGGCGACCTGACCGAGACTATCGACGCAGATTACAGCGGCCTGTTTGGTCAGTTGAAGGACAATGTCAACGACACCGTGGATCGCTTAAGTTCGGTGATGACCGATGTGCAGTCGAACTCGAATTCGATCGCGTCGGCCTCGGAGCAAGTCAGCGGCACCGCCGAAACCTTGAGCCAGGGCGCGAGCGAACAGGCGGCGAGTGTCGAGCAGACCAGCGCGTCGGTGGAGCAGATGGGCGCGTCGATCAATCAGAACAGCGAAAACGCGCGGGTCACCGACGGCATCGCGACCGAATCGTCCAATGCAGCGAAAGATGGCGGTGAATCGGTCCTCAAGACCGTGCAGGCGATGAAGGATATCGCCGAGCGGATCACGATAATCGAGGATATCGCCTACCAGACCAATATGCTGGCCTTGAATGCCGCGATCGAAGC
>JAAGZM010000795.1 GCA_024206355.1 Gammaproteobacteria bacterium
ATTTGATTGCACGTTTTTTAGACTTATTGACTTGACGGCAAAAGCCTTACATAGAATGACTATGAACGGCTTTTTAGTCGGCGCCACTAAGCCTAAAAAACACACACTCAAACGCGTCCAACTGAGGATTCTAGGATTATCTAGAAAGGGAATTGGAATAACAGCAACCCACACTTACTCACTAAAGAGATTTGTTGATTTGAAGGTCATCTTAGAAGATGTTTATTTGCCTCCTCTTGAATTTTGGATTGTTTGTCATAAAGATGTTCAATATAATTGAAGAATAAGAATTATGATGGATTTTCAAACAAATTCACTTCAAACTAAACTCAGCAATTAAAGAGTGGCATTGAAAACGAGTACTGGCCTACTTGTGGATCGAAAGGCATTTTCAATAGGGTGTAATGAATGCCATCAGCCGTTAATTGGGTTGAGCCCCAATGTCTACGGGATAAAGTGTTATCATCTATCCGGAACATTTAATTATAGAGGAAATTATGACAAGAGAAACTGATGCAGCTATTACACGAAAGAGCTTGATGGGCTCTAATTACGAGCCTGATTATTCAGGTGTATTAAGTTTTTTAAGGCGTAATTATAGCCGCGATTTAACTAATGTAGATATAGCGGTTACTGGCATTCCCTATGATTTATCTGTAACAAACAGACCCGGCACACGATTTGGACCAAGAGCTTTACGTGAAGCATCAGCACTTATTAGTAATGGTGAGGTTCCAGATTGGGGCTTTGACCCTTTCGACAAAATTGCTGTTGTTGATTATGGTGATTGTGGAGTTGACAGTAGTGCTCCCGAGTTGATACCGAAGGAAATTGAGACCCATATTAGCCAGATCTTGAATCATAATTGCTCTACATTTACCTTAGGAGGCGATCATTTTATCAGTTATCCCATTCTTAAAGCATATGCGGAAAAATTTGGTAAAGGGCTGTCTCTTATCCAGTTTGATGCTCACTATGACACCTGGAATGAGCGCAAAGGTCCTATTGAACATGGCACAATGTTTCACCATGCAACTACAGAAGGTTTAATTGATCCTGAAAAGTCAGTGCAGATTGGAATACGTTCTTTTATTGAAGATACTCTTGGTTTTAATGTACTTAATAATCACTGGGTTCATAAAAAGGGTTGCAATAAAGTAGCCAAAAAAGTCAAAGATATTGTTGGTGACAATCTTTGTTATCTGAGTTTTGATATCGATTGCCTTGACCCGGCATTTGCACCTGGAACAGGTACACCTGTGGTTGGTGGAATTAGTACCTATCAGGCACAAAAAATATTAAGGGGCCTGGAAGGAATCAATATTATTGGTATGGATCTGGTCGAGGTTTCCCCTGCTTATGATGTAAGTGGGATCACAGCTTTAGCGGGTGCAACATTGGCAATGGATATGATGTGTATATTTGCAAGCAAACCTTGAGCTCGACCTTTACGATAAGCAGAGCCATTGCCAACCTCATTAAAATAGGCATTTGACACCATCGGTCCA
>JAAGZM010000796.1 GCA_024206355.1 Gammaproteobacteria bacterium
CTTCATCATCAACAGCCAAGCTTCCCGTTATCGCAGTGACATCATCTTCATTAATGCCACCAGTTGAGGTGCCTGTTATAGTGGCTACACCATTAATACCCGTAATAGTGATTTCGACAACTTGACTGCCAGTGCCATCAATTGAGTTCACTGTAAAGCTATCTGTCAATGTTTCACCTTCAGGTAAAACTTGTACATCAAGGTTACTAAAGACCAGAAGAGCGCTCCACACGGCTTCAGAGGAGATCGCGAAAGTCCCCGAGTCACCTAAGCTATAAGTTTGTGTGACAAAAAGAGCTTCGCCGCTATCTTCATCATCCACAGCCAAGCTTCCCGTTACCGCAGTGACATCATCTTCATTAATACCACCAGTTGAGGTACCTGTTATAGTGGCAGCGTCATTAACTCCTTCCACAGTAATATAGACATCATTATACGATGATGTTCCATCATTATCATCGGTAACGGTAATGCGCACAGTTCTTGTTTCAGTGCTTGGTGCACTTGAATTAGTATTATTATAGGTTATTGCTCTTAACAAGGTTTGTACATTGGCTAAGCTGGCATCAGCATTAAAATTAATCACTAAATCATTACCGACAGCAATAGCATTTTCCAAGGTACCTATCACTGTGTCATCAACGCTAACATCAGCCCCAGCCGTATATGCGGCAAGCGATACTGTGCCTGCTTCACTTAACGATAACAAATCTTCTGTTGCATTTTTTCCTGAGTCAATAGTAACAGTGACATTACCACCATCAAAATCAGTACTATCATTATCCGTTAACGTAAGCGCATCAGCTTTATCAATAATCACTGCGCCTTCGTCTTCGTAATAAGTAAAACTATCTCCATCTAAGTTTTCGATAACAGGAATACTATCTATCGAAGCTATTTCAATGGCTATATCATCTAAATCCTCGATGTCACCAGCGGCATAATAAATAGTAAACTCGTCGCTTGCGCCATCAGCTAAATCAGCTAACCTAAAAAACATACCATAGGAATCGTTGTAATTATTAGTAATAGGAGATGTCGTTGGGTCTTGATTTATCATATACTTAAACATTCCCTGATTACCGTTTCTGTCGCTTATGCTTGCATTTGCCTTAGCGAACGGTGTATACAAGAAAACGCCTGCTTCATCAGACTCTATTTTTATTACAGAAGCTTGTTCATCTTCCGATGAAATGGCAACAAAGGCACCATCGACAAAATTTCCTTTTGTCTCTGTTGGGTAAATATTATAAAGATAAGCTTCTTTGGCACCGAACCAAGCTCTTACATTGGTTATATCGGCACCACTGGTATTGGTTAACTTTGTTGTTATCTTAATAAAATTGGCATTTTGAGTGAGTTCATAGGTTTGTTTAACGGTTAATGTTTTTCCGTTAATACTCATATTACCAGTCGATATAAGGGTGCCATAACCTTCATCACCATTATGCACGGTATTAGTCACAGTAAAATCAGAGACGTTTACCGTATGCTCTGTCAAAGCATAATCATATTGTCCGCCTAAAATTGTCCCGTTTATATTCCAGTCATCTGTGCCATCGCCATCAATACCAAAAGCAAAATTCAAGGGTTCATTGTTTTGAGTTAGCTTTCGCCATTGATCATCATTATCTTTGTAAAACGGTTGAAATAAGCTTCCTAATGGATTAATCGAACCACCTAATGGATTAATTGAACCACTCGAACCTTTCGAGCCACTACCGAAACTTAGATTGTTATCAACTTCGCCATCACCGAACCTTAGGTTGTTATTAACTAGAGAGACATTCATTGAAATAGTGACATTATTATACAATGATGTACCATCATTATCATCGGTAACAGTAATGCGTACAGATCTTGTGGCAACGCTTGGTGTACTTAAATTAGTATTATTATAGGTTATTGCTCTTAACAAGGTTTGTACATTGGCTAAGCTGGCATCAGCATTAAAATTAATCACTAAATCATTACCGACAGCAATAGCATTTTCCAAGGTCCCTATCACTGTGCCATCAACGCTAACATCAGCCCCAGCCGTATATGCGGCAAGCGATACTGTGCCTGCTACACTTAACGATAACAAATCTTCTGTTGCATATTTTCCTGAGTTAAAAGTAACAGTGACATTACCACCATCAAAACCAGTACTATCAACATCCGTTAACGTAAGATCACTATCTTTATCAATAATAACAGCGCCATCGCCTTGGTAATAAGTAAAACTATCTCCATTTAAGTTTTCGATAACAGGAATATTATCTACCGAAGCGAGTTCACTGGCTATATCAACTAAATCATCGATGTCACCTGCGGCATAATAAATAGTAAACTCGTCGCTTGCGCCATCAGCTAAATCATCTAACCTAAAAAACATGCCATAGGAATTGTCACCACTATTAGTGATAGAAGATGTCGCTGGGTCTTGCTGTATCATATTCAATAAGACGTTTTCATCATTGATTGGATCGTCGCTTGCATCGGCTATGCTTGCATTTGCCAAAGCGAACGGTGTATACAAGAAAACGCCTGCATTATCAGACTCTATTTTTATTACAGAAGCTTGTTCATCTGCCGATGCAATGCTAACAAATGCACCATCGACAAGATTTCCTTTTGTCTCTGTTGGGGTATCAGTTGGATACACCCAATCGTTGTGGGCACCGAACCAAGCTCTTACATTGTTTATTTCTTCGCCACTGATATTGGTTAACTTTGTTGTTATTTTAATAAAATTGGTATCAGGAGTGAGTTCATAGGTTAGTTTAACGGCTAATGTTTTTGTGTCAATAATCATATTACCAGTCATTATAATAGTGCCATAACCTTCATTACCATCAGTCACAGTAAAACCATTGGTGTTTACCGAAGTCATCTCCAAGCGATAAACAGTTTCATTGTGATATTGTCCAAGCATCGAGTCAAAAATCGTCCCGTTAAGATTCCAATTATTTGTGCCATCACCATCAATACCAAAAGCAAAAAACAATGGGTTACCGTCAGAGTACGGTGGGGTCTCATTCTCTGGATCAGCACTATAGGACGAAGTTAGCTGGCGCCATTCACCTTCGTTATTTTTGTAAAATGGTTGAAATAAACCGCCTATCTCATTAATCGAACCATTCAAGCTATTACCGATCCTTATGTTGTCATTAATTAGAATGGCAGCATCTGCTTGTTGAATTTCACAATAATAATAACAATCAATATAATAAGAAGAAACATAATGAGCGGTCGCAAAACTTTTACGTCCACCCTCTAATTGGCTAATATCTGTCGCTCCACTTGAACTGCTTTGCTGGTAATCATCGCCATCCAATAAATCATTATTGGCTAAAAAGGCCAGAATATCTTCATCAGTAGTATTTATAATGTCATGTTGGTTAGTATGTGTTGCTTTGGTAAAGGCATTAAAAGAACCATCACTGGCTTCAGTCGATGTTTCACTGACAACGACATTTCTTTTAGTTGTCTTAAAAGAGCTAAAAGTTCTCACTGAAGAATTTGCCGAGCCAACAAAGGGAGTAGCAGCTAATACTAGCGGAGCACATTTTTTTAATATTTTTTTCATTTTCCACAACCCCTAAATTTATAGATATGTTTTATTTTTTTATGATCAGCATCAAGCAAACTAGGATAACTAGTTTCTTTAATAACTGCAACATCATATACTTGTTCGATACCACTCTTAAATTCAATATTACCAATGACTTTATTCGACTCTAAATTCACTATCCATATACCACTTAAAGTTTCCTGATCAGACAAGGGTAACGGCAGTTTTTCTTCTTCTTTCTGGCATTTAACTTTTGATAAGCCAACAAACATCAGTGGGCCATAAAAATCAATACCCCTGGTATAACCTGGTAAAGTTACAAGCAAGCACTTTTCC
>JAAGZM010000797.1 GCA_024206355.1 Gammaproteobacteria bacterium
ACAGAAAACTTTTTCATTTCAACTTCCTTTGCTTCTTTTTATTAATTAAATATTTGAGTTCTTTGTTAGTCTTCAAACCCAGCTGCTATTTGCTCCAATCATCTAACAAATATGCTTATGCCATTTGTCAGGATCCGCATTTAATCTGTCCTTTCCGTATGTCTTTTTCGCTTACTGTGCTCAATATTATAATGGGTTAGAGTCAGATAACTGACTCTAACCCAGAATTTACACCTTTAGTCCAGATAATTATAGCTCAAAGTAATTATAAGATAAATTTGCATAAAAGTCAACCATGGGTGCTTACACTGCAAAGGCGCAATTGACAGTAATTTATACATACTAGCAATATAACCATTTTAATAATATAGACAGCATGTATCAAGGGGGTCAGATCAACTTGAAACCATATCAAGGGGGTCATGTATCAAGGGGGTCATGTATCAAGGGGGTCAGATCAACTTGAATCAAGGGGGTCAGATCAAGGGGGTCAGATCAACTTGAAACAAAGGGGTCATATCAACTTGAACTTTTTGATTCCAAGTTGATCTGACCCCTTTGTTACGAGGGCATAAAGGCCCAATGACAAACGTGTATTCACAGGTTTTTAGTTCCTGACAAAACCTAAGTACCTACATCCATGTAGGCACAGGTTTTTTGTTCCTGACAAAACCTAAGTACCTACATCCATGTAGGCAATATTGGCAAGGTGAATTGATGCGCAGCATCAAGAGAGTGTGCCCTGAGGTATATTGAGAGCTGTCAGGATTTTAAATTGACAATACTCTTTGGAGAAAAGACACAGGTCATATTTTGTGGACTGCTAATTTGGTACAAACGCTACAATTCTCAACGGACCTCCACTACCTCCTTGGATCTTTGTTGGTAAAGCAATTATCGTAACTCCTGTGGCTGGCAATTGATCAAGGTTGGCAACATTTTCAAATCCAACAATATTTTTATCATACAGGATACGATGTGATTCAAATAATTTAGAACCACCAAAATCAATACTAGGTGTATCAAGACCAACAGCTTTTATTTTCCGTTTGGTAACCAAAAACTTGGCTGCCTCAGGATGGATACCAGGAAATTTTAATTCTTTTACACCTTCAGCTCCTCTTTTCTCTGTTCCCATATATTGCTTTTTGTTTGGCCAGTATTTGCTCGAACCTGTATCTATCAATAAGATACTATTTTTAGGGATTTGCCCATAGTTTTTTTCCCATTGTAGAATATCATCTACGGAAAATTGATAATTACGATTTTCTAAAACTTTTTCTGATATTCGAATTACGACTCCGTTACCGATCAATTGGTCTATCGGAATTTGGTCGGTTGATAAACGGTTTTCTGCAAAATGTATGGGGGCATCCAAATGTGTTCCTCCATGTTCAGAGGTACTGAAATTGAAAGCAGAATAATAATAACCATTATCGGTATGGCCTTCAAACACAGTTGTCTTTTTGAAAGTATCTGCTGTAGGCCAGAATATTGCCTGCTCTGATAAATTGTGGGTTAAATCAATCCACTTGCCTTTTGAAAAAATCTCAGAAGCCGAGATGGAAGAAATCAAAGTTATTAGTATTGTAGTTATCAAATATCTCATAATAGTTTCTCTGTATGTTTGAACCGCCCCAGGTATTCCTGAGACTCTTTTGTTTGAGTCAAACCACCTTGGCTGACTCTTCTATTTGTTGATAATACATCATTTCATATTCGGATAGTGGAATATTCCATAATCAAGGGGGTCAGATCAACTTGAACTTTTTTATTTCAAGTTGATCTGACCCCCTTGATATGGACCACCTTGATTCAAGTTGATCTGACCCCCTTGATATGACCCCCTTGATTCAAGTTGATCTGACCCCCTTGATATGGACCCCCTTGTTATTTACCACCTTGTTTTGTCTAGTAGAACTTCTTATGATCATCAGTTTTTATTCATCTAATCTATATCTTGTAAATAAACATGCACAAGAGAGCAAAGGAATGCTGTAAATTTCAATATGATTAGGTCATAATTAATAATACAATTCCAAGTTTATTTAATGAGTATTTACATGACAACAATCTACAAAATTGCCTTACTTGATGGTGATGGTATCGGTCCTGAAATTATGAAAGAGGCTGTTAAGACTCTAAAATGTGTTGAAAAACGTAACGATATTAATTTTGAATTATTAAACGCTGATTTTGGAGCCAATGCCTATTTCAAGTGTGGTGATCCTTTTCCTGATGAAACAAAAGCCATTTGTGATCAGGCCGATGCAATTATCAAAGGCCCTATTGGGCTTAATCATGAAGAATCAAAAAAAATTCCTGTGGATAAACAGCCTGAACGAGGTGCCCTACTGCCTCTACGCGCTCGTTACAATACTTACGCAAATTACCGTCCTGTTTTTTTGCCGAAAGCATTAGGTCACTTTTCACCACTGAAAGCTGAGGTGGTAGGTGAAGGCATTGATTTGATTATGATTAGAGAATTAGTCGGAGGACTTTATTTTGGTAAAAAAGAAGTCGGGGTAAATAATAAAGGACTTCGTTATGTTAAAGAAACTTTAGAATATGATGAAGAACAAATCAGTCGAATTATGCATGAAGCATTAAAAGTTTCAATGCGTCGTAAGAAAGTTCTACACAATATCCACAAGAGTAATGTTTTAAAATCTAGTGTGCTATGGAATGAAATTTTGGAAGAAGTTGCCCAAGAATATCCAGAGGTTGAAATTAAACATATTCTGGTTGATGCAGCAGCAACACTATTATGCTTAGATCCAACCCAATTTGATGTCATGGTGATGGAAAATATGTTTGGCGATATCCTCAGTGATCAGGGTGGTGGCATTCTTGGTTCTTTGGGACTTATGCCATCAGCCTGTATAGGCCCAGAAAAAAGTTATTATGAACCATCTCATGGCTCTGCACCCGATATTGCAGGTAAAAATATTGCCAACCCGTACTCAATGATTGGATCGGTAGCTATGATGTTGGAAAGTAGCTTTAATATGGCAGCTGAAGCGAAAAATATCTGGAATGCCATGCAAGGTGTATTTATCGATGGTTATTCAACACCTGATCTATCGAAACCTGGCGCAGGAGTAAAAATGATCAGTACTAGTGAATTTGGTGATAAAGTTGTTGCAAAATTGAAAGCAATGCCGAAAGTATAAATTCGTTAAGATTGTATTTCACGCTCATGCAACTGCAGATTAATGATCCGCAGTGTTGCATGGATTGCCGCGAATACCTGATTGGAATGAACGCCTCGGGTTTTAAATTCATAATCGCCACAATCCCAAGTAATAATACATTCTGTCAATGCATTAGTATTACCTCCCTTGGGGATCCTGACCTCAAAGTCTTTCAAGGTAGGTAATGTGTAATTCTTAGTTTTTAACACCTTGTTGATTGCAAAAATAAAGGCGTCATAACCACCATTACCAGAGCCAGATGCCTGATGAACCTCATCTGAGATTTTAACTCGAATACTAACCGTTGATTCAAGATCGAGGCCACTGGTAATGGAACAGTTCAGCAACTCAATATGATGGTAATTTTTACTTTCAAGCACATCGGCAATAATAAAAGGCAAGTCCTCGGTTGTTATAACCTCTTTGGAATCTCCTAACTTTACGATGCGAGCCAATACTTTCTTTTGGTTTTCTTTTGATAGATTTATACCCAGTGCTTCAAGATTTTTAGTGAGTGAGGCTTTGCCACTCATTTTTCCTAGTGCGTAACTACGTATTCTGGCAAAACGTTCCGGGCTTAGTTTAGTTTCGTAGAGTCCTGCTTTGTTATCACCATCAGCATGTATACCTGCAGTTTGTGTGAAAACATCCTCCCCGACTATAGGGGCATTTGCCGACAAGCGTTTTCCAGAAAAGGTTTCAACCATATTACTTAGATGTACGATGTTAGATTCGTCGATGGATAAATCTAACCCAAGCTTATCGCGAAGCACTACGCACACCTCTGAAAGAGATGCATTTCCAGCTCGCTCGCCCAAACAGTTGACTGTACAGTGTACCGAACTAACACCGGCCTTAACTGCCGCCATGACATTAGCTGTAGCCAAGCCATAATCATTATGTGGATGAAAATCAAATTGCAGCTTTGGATAACGCTGGCACATATTTTTAATGCTCTCAAATACTTCATCAGGAGACATAACTCCTAAAGTATCTGGCAACATAAAATAAGAAATCCCACAATCAGATAGTGCATCCATCATTTTATATACATAGTCAGGGCTTTCTCTATAACCATTTGACCAATCTTCGAGATAAGCATTCACAGTGAGATCGTTTTTCTTTGCATAAGCAACTGTCTGGAGAATTTCGTCAAGATGTTGCTGCAGATCTTTACCCAACTGCTCGCTGCAATGCTTTTCACTACCTTTGGTTAGAAGATTAATAACTCGACCACCAGTTTCAACTATCCAATCAACACTTCTTTTATGATCAACAAAACCGAGCACTTCTATCGATTGAGAATAATCATTTTCTTTAGCCCAACTATTGATACTGGTTACCGCTTCTTTTTCTCCCTGTGAAACGCCAGCAGAAGCAATTTCTATTCGATCGACTTTAAGTAGTTGTAATAATGCTTTCGCAATATGAACTTTCTCAGCAGGAGCAAAGGAGACTCCTTGTGTTTGTTCTCCATCACGAAGAGTGGTATCCATTATCAATATTTTTTTTGGTGAATGAGTCATAACCTTGTATTAACAAGAACTCCATAACCAGGGTAACATCTGTTTTTGATTTTCCTCAAAACGATTAATTTTATCTAGGTGTTCCAAAGTCATTGAAATGTCATCTAAGCCTTCTAATAAATTATGTTTTTGAACAGGATCAACATCAAAATGAAAGCCATTGCCTGCTGGAGTAGATACTTTTTGATTCACCAGATCTATCTCAAAAGACACACCTTGATTTGCTTCAATCTCTTCCATTAAAACACTCAACGTCTGACTATCAACAACAATTGGTAGAATTGAATTTTTAAAGCAGTTATTAAAAAAGATGTCAGCATAGCTTGTGGAAATGATGGTGTTAAAACCATAATCTGCGATAGCCCATGGCGCATGTTCTCGTGAAGAACCACAGCCAAAATTATCACCTGTCACCAGAATATTTGCTCCTTTAAAAGCAGGGTTATTTAATTCAAAGTCTGGATCATCCGTTCCATCGGCATTAAAGCGCCAGTCATGAAATAGGTGTACTCCAAAACCTGAACGCTGAATTTTTTTCAAAAACTGCTTAGGCACAATTTGATCGGTATCGACATTGTTACGATTTATTAAAGCTGCAATGCTTTTGTGATTTTTATAAGGTTGCATATTATGTTCCAAAAAATTATTCCAAAAAAATATTCCAAAAAACTTATAGTTGACTATAGCTAGTTTTGTCTTTCATAGCGGTTATCTAATATCGACAAACTTACCAGCCGCAGCAGCCGCAGCAGCCATAGCAGGTGATACTAGATGTGTTCTACCACCCTTACCTTGACGACCTTCAAAGTTACGATTTGACGTTGATGCACAACGTTGCCCATCCTTAAGTTCATCCCCATTCATCGCTAGACACATTGAACAACCGGGTTCTCGCCATTCCCATCCTGCCTCAATAAATATCGTATCTAGTCCTTCTACTTCGGCCTGATTTTTTACTAAATAAGAGCCGGGAACAGCAATGGCGGTAACATTATCAGCAACTGTTGTACCCTTAGCGATTGAAGCTGCCGCTCGAAAATCTTCTATGCGGCCATTGGTACATGATCCAATAAAAACATAATCGATAGGGATATCGGTAATCTTAGTATTCGCCTCAAGTCCCATATAATCAAGAGCACTTTCACAGGCCTGAGCTTTAATTGTATCCTCAAAACTATCCGGCGACGGGACCACTGATGTGATAGGCACTACCTGCTCGGGTGATGTTCCCCAGGTAACTTGAGGTGAGATATCCTGTGCAGCTATATCAATAACCTTATCAAATTTTGCTCCTTGATCAGATGGAATACTTTGCCAATAATCCACGGCAAGATTCCAATGTTCATCTCCTGGTGCAAACTCTTTACCTTTCAAAAACTGGTAGGTTTTTTCATCAGGAGCTATCAAACCTGCGCGTGCTCCCCCCTCTATTGCCATATTGCAGAGGGTCATACGCCCTTCCATTGATAAATTTACAATAGCATCACCAGCAAACTCAATTACATAACCGGTTCCGCCTGCAGTACCAATTTTACCAATGATCATCAATGCAATGTCTTTCGCAGTACAATGTTCAGAAAGCTTACCCTGTACATTCACTAACATGGTTTTAGATTTTTTCTGAGGTAATGTCTGTGTAGCCATCACATGTTCAACTTCAGAAGTACCGATACCAAATGCCAGAGCACCAAATGCACCATGAGTTGCTGTGTGGCTATCACCACATACAGCAACCATCCCAGGGTGAATAAACCCATGTTCTGGAACAACAATATGGATAACACCATTATTTGGACTGTCCATATCATAAAGATTCAGGTTATTGTCTTCGCAATTGACCATCATTGTTTCAATCTGAAGCTTGGCAACACTATCTTGAATAGGTTTGTCTCTATTTTTTGTAGGAACACAATGATCTAGTGTTGCCAAAATACTCTGGGGATTTCTAACTTTTCGATTTTCTAGATTCAATCCCTCAAATGCCTGAGGACTAGTTACTTCATGCATTAAATGACGATCTACATAGAGTAAAGCTGCTTCACCAGGTTC
>JAAGZM010000798.1 GCA_024206355.1 Gammaproteobacteria bacterium
TGGGGTGCCCGCCCAATTGTAGCGAAATGATCGTAATCGGGACAGAATCGTGAGATCAGTCCCACATGGCTGAAAACAAAGAGCTCTCTGACCTGACTCTCGCGGATCATCTTCGTCTTGCAGCGGAAAAATTGGGACAAGAAAGCGTTCCACTCCCAGAGCTTGGCGATGGCAAAACCCTCTCGGAGATCGAGCTTGGCTTCGAAAGAGCAACGCGTGAGCTTGCTCGTTTAGAAGTTGCCAGGCGCCTAAACGAAGAGGAGCCTGCGACTCCAAAGAAGTGTCCACGCTGTGGCAAGCGTTGTCGCGTTCGGGCGTACGGCAAGAAGCGCACTCTCATGACGCTCAGCGGCAGTGTCATTTACCATCGTCACTATCACTATTGTGACGATTGCTCGTCGGGGTTTTACCCTCGCGATGAGCAGTACAGCATTCCAGAAAGTGGCGAAGTATCACTAGAGGTAGAGCGTCGCATCCTCGACTTCGCCATGAATGATCCTTTTGCTCATGGGGCCACGCGCTTTTCACTTCACTACGGCTTCCCGGTCTCAGAGAACTTGCTTCGCCGTGTCTTTGCGCGAAGTTCCAAGCGACTCACAAGTTGCGATGAGGAGTGGATTCAGGGCGCGATAAAACCGCCAGAAACTTCTTCTCCCGACTCCACCATTATCGTGGAAAGTGACGGAAGCATGGTTTCTACGACGAAAGGTTGGAAAGAGGTCAAACTCGGAATGGTCTATGGTTGGGAACCATCAGCCTCTCGGAAAGAGCGACCATCACCGCGCTTTGTAGCGTCGATGGAAGGCACCGAGGCGTTCGAAGATCAGCTGGAGCAAGCACTACACAGCCACTGCGTGGAAAGGCCGGAGACGGTGGTGTGGTTGGGGGATGGAGCCGCTGGCTTTTGGAACATCGCCAATCGGGTTTGCCCAGACGCGCACCAGGTACTGGACTGGTATCACGCTGTTGAGCATGCCGCTGATTGCGCAAAGATTCTCTTTGCGGAGGACACGGCGCTACAAGCGATTTGGATCGTCGCTATCAAGGGGTATCTGATGCGACCCACCGGAATCGAAACGGTCCTTGCGGAATTAGAAGCCTGCCTGTTCCTGGCCAGCACCGTCGCCGAGAGAACCGCTCTGAAGGACTTGCGGCGCTACTACAGCAACCACCAGCATCAAATGCGTTACCATTTCTACCGAGAACAAGGCTGGCCCATCGGATCCGGCTCGATCGAAAGTGCCCACCGATATGTTCTCCAGGCCCGCATGAAACGAGCAGGGCAACACTGGAGTCCACCAATTGCGACTAACATGGCGAA
>JAAGZM010000799.1 GCA_024206355.1 Gammaproteobacteria bacterium
ATCACAAATAGTACTGAATACTGCTTCAATAGCATCAGATGTTTTTTTTATTTTACTTACTTTACGCTCATTTTTATAAGCATTAAGTTTGTTATTATAATCTTTGCTAAATTGTTTTATGGTTGCGTTATTTTTTTCAAGCTGAACTTCTAACTGTGCACGTTTTTTCTGATCTTCGGCTTTTCGAATTTCACGTCTAAGTTGATAAGTCTCTTTTCTATATTCTCTTTGCTTTTCTCGAAGATCACGTAAGTCATCTTGTAACTCTTCATGATTATATATACCTTCAAAGGAGTTGATTATTGGCTCAGCAAACTCTGCAAGTTCGGCGTGTAGATCGTGACCATCTCCAGGATCTACTACATCATCTAATATAACTTCTCCATACTCAATTCCTGACAATGCTTCACTAATCATTTCAGGAATGTCGAGTTCTATTCTGCCGTTATCCCATGCTGCTATACCTGGAATTCCAAATGAACCCATACCGTTTAATTGAATAGTATATAAGTAGCCTTGTTTAGCTAGATAGGTCCCAGTAATTCTTAGTTTACCGGGGAAAGCTTTAGCTGATGACTCAAGGCTTGTCTCAATAATGCGAGTCATAACCTTAATATCTTTTTTTGACTTTGATACATCGATAGTCTTAGCCGATAATGGAATTGCTACAAGGGCAGATAGTCCTAGAGCTAAGAGAGTTTTTTGAGCTAACTTAATGGATTTCATAATAATTCCTTTCTTACTTAAATGTGTTAGGTAAAATTAAGTGCATACTAATGGTCAAAAGGTTCTACCAATGCTAGTTTTCTATGGATGCGTACAGCGTTTGTATCGCTTCACGATCTTCAGTCTGGTTATCATAAAGCTGACGGTAGCGTGTTTGCGATTTAGCTTTATCGATTGAACGTTGTTGTACGAAATAACTTGTTAACTGATTAAGATCTTTTCGCCGTTCATCACGATTAAAGTCCAAAACTGTAGTCATTACCTGCTGATTTTGCTGTAATTGTTGATTCTCAAATTCTAGAAAACGATGGTCAATGTAAGCAGTCTGTTCTATTTGCCAGTCATCAATATATGCTTCAGCCTGTTTTCGGAAAGCAACTTTATCGATTTGTTTACCAAAACTGACTTGATAGCCATCAACATTACTAACAACATTGATGCGAAATACCACTAAAAATATGGCTGCCATCGAAGTGGCCATGGAAATCCAGTTCAACCAATGGACAGGTTTATGTTGAACTCGTGCAGCGAAAGCAGTGCGATGCCAATCAGGAATTTCTTCATCTTGCCACTGTTTTTTACCCTGATGTAAATCTTCCAAGCTTGCTAATGCCTTGCGTAATTCTGCTGAGCTATCGAGCGCTTCCGTTATCCATTGAACTTGTCTTTGGGATAACTTGTTATCCAAATAATCAGGGAGTAAAGCAACTATTTCTTCATACTGCATGTGGTACCTCCACGAAGTTACGTAATTTTTGTAATGCGGTGTAAAATCGAGTTTTAGCGGTATTCGCTGATAAACCGGTATAACTCTCAATTTCATCAAATGTCATATTCTGGAATAATTTGAGTTCCACAACTTGACGTTGTTCTCTAGTTAATCGTGTCAAAAGCTTAAGAACTTCACGATTTCCTTGATCTCGTTGCAAATCTTCATCTACCATTTTGCTTGATTTCAGTGTTTCGGTGTCAGTTTCCGATTGGTTAGCTAAAGGGTTATTGTTTCGCCTTCTTAGAAAATCAATGCATCGGTTATTGGCAATCCTAAATAACCATGCTGGAAAAACGCCATCGCCACGATAATTAGGGAGATTTCTAAATACAGCAAGAAAAACTTCTTGAACCAAGTCCATAGCTTCATCAGTTGCACCTGTCATCCTAAGGCTGTAGTTATAGATACGCTTCTCATATCGTTTAACCAGTTTCACCCAAGCTCTCTCATTACCATTAAGGGCTTTGCGAATTAGTTTTTCATCGTCATCAAATAGCATAGTTGTCCAATAATTATCTTATTCAATAAGTATTCTTGTTATATATAGTCGCAATGTAGGTGAAAATAGTTTGCTCTAATAGAGTGATAATGTGAAATTACCGTTTATTAAGGAGCATTTTGCCGTTATTATTGATACATCCATGGTATATACCCATGCCACTTCTAATCTAGCTGAAACCTATTTCTTGAAGTAAAATAGGTATTATAACAATAATAATAACAGGGGAATTACATGAGTGAACCGACAGCATTAATTACTAATGATGCCGTAGTGCTAGGAATACTTGTTCTAATGTTAGGTTTTGTATTCAAGACGTCGAACAGTGAGCGCAAGATTTTTCAAACCTTTTACCGCTATGTACCAACTTTATTGCTCTGTTATTTTTTACCGTCTCTTCTAAATACTTTCAATATTGTGGATGGTGAATCTTCAAAACTATATTTTATATCATCTCGATTTTTATTACCAGCAAGCCTAGTTTTACTAACCTTAAGTGTTGATTTTAAACGAATTATTGCGCTTGGTCCAAAAGCACTTATTATGTTTTTCAGCGGTACTATCGGTATTGTTATTGGCGGTCCTTTAGCTATTATGCTTGTTGCATCGTTTAATCCGGAAATAGTCGGTGGACAAGGTCCAGATGCTGTATGGCGGGGTATGACGACAATTGCAGGCAGTTGGATTGGTGGTGGTGCAAACCAAGCAGCTATGTTTGAAATGTTTGAGGTTGGCAATGATATGTTTTCGGTCATGGTGACAATCGACATCATTGTTGCCAATCTTTGGATGGCTGTGCTTTTAGTGATGGCAGCAAAAGCTAAACAATTGGATGAAAAAATTGGTGCAGATACATCTGCGCTAGATGAGCTAAGAGACACTGTAGAGGCATTTCAAGCGAAACACTCAAGAATTCCTCAGCTCCCAGATCTCATGTACTTGCTTGCCATAGCATTCGGAATAACTGGTCTAGCACACTATTTAGCAGACTTTTTAGCCCCCTGGATAGGAACCAACTATCCCGCTTTGTCTGACTATAGTCTTGATAGTAAATTTTTCTGGATGGTAGTTATTGCAACAACTGGAGGTTTAACTCTTTCATTTACTAAGGTTCGACTGATGGAGGGTGTGGGGGCATCAAAAGTTGGTTCTGCTTTTATCTATGTTTTGGTTGCATCAATAGGCATGAAAATGAATATCCTAGCAATCGTTGAACACTTTGAATTATTTATTGTTGGCTTTATCTGGATGGCTGTCCACGCTTCTTTGCTATTGATAGTAGCAAGGTTTATTAAAGCACCGACATTTTATATGGCTGTAGGTAGTCAAGCTAATGTCGGTGGCGCAGCTTCTGCTCCTATCGTTGCCTCTGCATTTCATCCTTCTCTAGCTCCAGTAGGCGTCCTTTTAGCTGTTGTTGGTTATGCACTTGGAACTTATGCTGCTTGGTTTTGTGGAATACTAATGAAAGGTGTAGCGCCAGTTTAAAAAAAAGGGACTACCCAATTTAGGTAATCCCTGACTAGCTATCTTGTAGATACTGACCAACGGTGGTAGGTCAATTGTATCGAGCGCTAATCTACAAATGAGAAGGTTGTTCAAAAATAAACCTTCAGCCAATTTTTATTTATTCAGCTACTTTATTTGAAAACAAGTTGCTGTTTACTGCAAATATACTCTGATTATCAGTGTTTACCATACGAACGAATTCGTCAGATATTCTTGGAAAGTTTTGTTGGTTACCAAGATCATCTTCAATATCTAAAATAAGCAATTTCCCAGCTAAAAGCCAATCAGCTTTCATGCTTGCATTCAGTTCGATAAGATCCATAGAGTATAATTGATCATTGCTATTATCTGCTGCAGTCACGTCTAGGCTAATTGCTGATGTGATTATTATAAGTAGTGCAAAAATTGATTTTTTCATAGCTTCACCTCCGCGTGAAGTTAGTGTCTAGGAAACTTTGCGTTAGCTCCTGCACAAATTGTTTAATTTAATATTATTGAGCCATTATTAGCTCGGGAATGAATATAATGATTTCTTGTAATGTATTCAAACGATCATTTATAATACCATCCATTAGAAAAACTAATGCAT
>JAAGZM010000800.1 GCA_024206355.1 Gammaproteobacteria bacterium
AAAGAGTTATTGAATACTCAATTTTGATAATTGAATTAGATTTGCTCAGAGAACTGATCGAAAGAATTTGTAATGCCTAATGACTCTGGATGGGCTACATGCCTATGTCGTAAGTAAATGAACTGTTTCAGCATAATCATTTGAGGTGAAGACACATTTGAGGTGAAGACACATTTGAGGTGAAGACTGAAACAGTTTGTTCCAATGTGATACATTCATGATGTTCGCAAACAAGCATATTTATTTCAGAAGATATTTTTGCTATGGAAAAGACTCAATATAGCTATCACTGTAGTTGCTCCAACACTGTTAGGCGAGTAGGTAAAATTTGCAAGTGGAACATCGTCTAGATGTGTCACTACTCATTTCATAATCTTTCTCAATATTTGCGATCGTATCATCCTTTAAACTCAAGCCTTGCATAAAATTAAATTTTTACTTGGCTATTTATTATCGTTTGAGAATGTCAAAGTAGCTTATAACCTAGCACTGAAAAAATAGTTTGAAATAGAAAGAGTAAATCTTTAGTAAATTCTAGAATGAACCTACTGTATGATACTGTAACCGAGTTATCATCCGCAATAATAAAGGTTATCAATAAAACAATGTTAAAAATATTACATGGCTTTATTTGTCTAATAATAATTAACCTAAATTTAACGATAGAATTAAAAGCTAATGAAAATCAATGGTTCGATGAAATAAAAGCGAGTTCCGATAAAACAGAACTTTATCGACTTTTGTATTTTATGCCAAAAGGTGGTGATTTACATAATCATTTATCAGGAGCCGGTTTTTCAGAGTGGTGGTATGAAATAGCACTTTCCCAACAGTCAAGAGGCTATATATACTACACAAGAATCCAACAGCTAAATTGTGAAACAAGTAAAAATAGGGCAATCATTGATTTTCGTAATATTTCAAATATAGAATTTGAGCATTTAAAACCTTGTGTGCAAAAACAGTATAAGAAGTTATCCGTACTTACTGACGGTGAAAAGACACAATGGTTAAATAGTCTACGTCTGGATAAACCGAATGAGGGTAGGGAAGAGTTCTTCGAGAGGCACTGGCAAAGACTTCATGCTCTGTATGCAAACCCTTGGATAAAAGCAGAACTTCTTTACAAAAATATGCAAGCCTTTGCAAAGGAAGGACTAGTTTATCTTGAGTTTCAAATATCGCTCAATGGTTTTGTAAAAGCAGATGGTAGTGAGTTTCCTGAGGATGATGTTGCTGATGTTTATCGAAGAAGACTCAATCAACAAGATGCTAAAAAGACAGGAATAACTGTACGTTTTCAAAGTGATCTTCTACGCTTTTTGCCAGGAGCTGAGAAACGGCTTGTTTTCAACTATCAATTTGTCGATGCTAATCCTGATCTCTGGGTGGGTATCAATATGGTTGGACGTGAAGATCACCCTAATGGTCAGCCGAAACGCTTTATGGCCACAATGAAAAAAATGAAAAAGAAGTACCCTGATATTAAGGCTTCTATTCATGCTGGTGAGTCAGAAGAACGCAACTTTAATGTAAGAGATACATTAATGATGGGTGCCGATCGAATTGGACATGGTGTGAACTTGATTTATGATAAAAAAACCATGCAATCTATGGAACATAGCAGACATCTAATTGAAATTAATTTAATCAGTAACTTATTACTTGAATATGTAGATGACTATGCTTCACATCCTTTCCCCACTTATTTACGTTCTGGGATCCCGGTAACCCTTTCCACAGATGATCGGGGGATGTGGGATTCAACCATGACCGATGAATATTTTGTCGCAACCACAGAATTTGATCTTAGTTGGCAAGAAATTAAGTTACTTATCACAAATTCAATTCAGTATGGATTTATGGATGAGCAGATAAAATCCAAAATGTTATCAGAACTTATTACAAGACTCGAGAGTTTTGAGAAGCAGCTAAAGGAAAAGGGTTTAGCTTCTTTGGGCTTAATGCCAGAGACCAGAGGGTTTATTTGTAGAAATTATAAATTGTGTAATCAGTCATTGCATTAATCTGTGTCTTTTATTATTAGCTTATTGATTCTAATGATAGTTACAAATATAGTAGTTGCCGTTATATCTCTTTTAAAAGGATAAGATTTGAGTAACGTCAGTACCAAACCTAAACTTGGTTTTTTCAGTCTTTTAAGTATTTCACTTGGCCAAATAATTGGTGCTGGTGTTGTTATTATGACTGGTATTGGAATAGATATCACGGGATATGGCACACCATGGGCCTTTGTATTAGCTCTCGTTATTGTTGCTTTACCTTCAATTTGCATTGCCGCATTAGGCTCAGCTATTCCAGCGACTGGAGGGACCTATACCTATGTAAGGGATTTACTCGGCCATAAAACAAGCTTTCTCTACCTAGCACTTCTCGTAGCAGGTCAGTTGGTATTAGCAAATTATGCCATTGGTTTTGCAGAATATGCATCAGCGGTGGTCAATGGTATCAATATGACATTAGTCGCCGCTTTAATGATGACTTTTAGCTATGTGATCAACCTTTTTGGAATACAGGTAGCCGCTCGTTTTCAAACAGTGATGGTGGTGTCTCTTTTAGTCTCTTTATTGCTCTTTATAGGCTTTGGTATTCAACAGATAGACAATTTTGAGGTATACACACAGCCAGAAAAAATTATGCCTAATGGCATTCCAGGTTTTATTGCTGCAGCCTATATTTTACGTTTTTCTATGATTGGTAGTGAATTCGTATCAGAGCTAGGTGGAGATACAAAAAATCCTGAACGGTTGATCCCCATTGTTATGGGATGTTCATTAATTACAGTTACTCTACTCTATATCGCCATTTCCATTGTTGCAACGGGCGCCCTACCTTTAGAGCAGGTTCAGGGTGAAACACTGGCATTGGTTGCCAAATCAATCTTTCCTCCTGCAGTCTATGTATTTTTTATCGTTGGTGGTGTGATGTTGGCACTCTTAACATCGCTCAATTCAATTTTTGCATGGTGCACCAAAGGTATTTATACAGCAACGAAGGATGGTTGGTTACCTGAAAAATTAGCATCAGTTAATCGATTTGGTACCCCATGGATTTTTTTAACGCTGTTTTTCCTGGTTGGTATATTTCCAATCCTTAGTGGCATGACAATGAAGTATATAGCCATTTTAGGAAATTCTGTGGGCATTATATTTGGCATTATTCCTGTGATTGCTTTGTATAATCTTAAAGAACGCAAACCCCATTCTTATGCCAATGCAAAATTTAAACTCTCACCCTTGATGATAAAAGTATTTCCAGTGATTGCGACTATTATCTATAGTTATGGCGTATACACCAGTCTTGATTTCATTGGACGAACAGGGGTGATTACCCTACTTGTTTATACAGCTTTAGTAATCGTTTACGCCTTTTGGCGAGAACCCCATGTGATCTCTAAAAAAGCAAGCTAAAGCTGGTTTAATGCTTGCTCAATATCCAGCAGAATATCATCAATGTTTTCTATACCTACAGCAATACGGATTAAACTATCAGCGATCTTAGCTTTCCTACGCTCTTCTGGCGATAATCCAGAATGTGTCATGCTAGCAGGAAGCTGAATAACACTATCTGTACTTCCAAAACTGATGGCTATACTCGGGATAGTTAGAGCATCGATAAATTGATGAGCTTTTTCTTTACTATTGCCAACTTCAAACGATATTAGACAGCCAAATCCATTGGTCATCTGACGTTTGGCGAGCAGGTGGTGTTGGTTACTCTCAAGCCCTGGGTATAATACTTCCCCAGTTTTATGGTGACCTTCAAGGTAAGTTGCTAACTTCATAGCATTTGAGCTGTGTCTTTCCATGCGCAAAGAGAATGTTTTGAGGCCATTATTGGCAAGCCAGCAGTCTGTTGGGCTAGGAGTTGCTCCTAACTCCATTGCAGTTTGCCCAAGTTTTCCCCAGAAGCTGATAAATTCAACATCACGACCGACTATTGCACCACCTGTTGTCACGCCGTGTCCACTTAGAAATTTGGTAGATGAATGTATAACAAAGTCACTACCCAATGTTAATGGACGCTGATGATAGGGAGTTGCAGATGTATTATCCACAGCCATTTTGGCATCATATTGATGTGCTAAATTTGCTAATAACTCTATATCATAGAGGTCAATTCTAGGGTTTGAAGGAGATTCTAAATAGAGGAGTTTTATTTTTGGATCTTTGATAAGAGCTTCTTCCCAGATATCAGGATCATTGGAGTCTAGCACTGTGACATTAATACCAAAGTTAGGACATATGTGAGTTAGAAAAAGATGGCTTCCACTATAAAGACTAGTATGAGTGAGAATATGATCACCTGATTTTAATAATGAAAGAACCAAAGCATTGAGTGCTGCCATGCCTGAAGCAGTGCAATGGCCTGTGACTATTTCATCGGGCGTTTTATCAGGCTCAGCTCGAATTAAGTCAATGCCTTCAAGTAAAGCGATCTTCTTTGCAAGGTGCAGAATATTTGGATTTCTTCCACGGGTATAGACAAAATGTTCCTGATCCTCGCCACTAAATGTTTTGACTGCCTCATCCATATCAGTAAAGCCAAAACTTGATGTCTGAAAGATCGGCATAGTGTGAGAGTGTAAAGGGTGATCATGTTCATTAAAGTGATTCATCAATGTATTAATGTTATATGTATATTTTAACTTACCCATAATTGGTAACCCGTATTAATAATGTTATTATTTGAGATTATAACGAAATATCAATATAGTTCTAAAATTATTATGCATTTTATAAAGTAATGATAAAAAAACTATGACAAAAGTATCTAAAGTTATTAAGTAAGAGAGTGGATCAAAATGGCTGATTTATATGAAACTGGGAAAGAACGTGTCGAATGGGTTTTTAACCATATGCCTGTGATGCAAAAAATACGAGCTCAATATGAAAAAGATCTGCCTTTTAAAGG
>JAAGZM010000114.1 GCA_024206355.1 Gammaproteobacteria bacterium
AAAGAGATGGGTGTCCTATCTTTTCTACTGCAATTCAGCCACTTTGAATCAATAAACCATATACATTGAACATCAAAAATACAGAAATGGAATGTCAAAGATTGATAGCAGTCTTTGACAGTTCAGCTAAATGCATCTAGTATAGATCTAGTGTTGATTGAGGAGAAATAGGTATGAATTTTAGTTTAACTCCAACGTTAGAACAGTTTGTTAGAGATCAGGCAAGATCAGGTAATTATAATAATGCGAGTGAAGTAGTTCGGGAAGCTATACGCTTATTTATGCGTACTGAAAAAATTAATGCTATAAAAATGGAAAATTTAAAAGCAGCAATACAGGTTGGTGATGAGGCAATAAACCGGGGTGAGTCAATAGCATTTGAAAGTGATGAAGATATGGATTCATTCTTTGCAAAACTATAAACCGATTCGATTATCTAATCCAGCTAAAAGAGACTTACAACTCATTGCAGAGTATACACTGCGCGTCTGGGGTGTTACTCAAAAAAGAAAATACCTCGCTTTAATCAATAAATCATTTCAGCAGTTAAACCAAATGGGTAATGTTGGAAGAAAACGTGATGATATTGTTAAAGATCTATATTGCTATCCTGTGCAAAAACATACTGTATTTTATCGTGAATCAGAAATAGCATTTTTAGTGATTCGTATATTACATTCTCAGATGGATACAGGGAAGCATCTTGAAAATCAGGAAATCTAATCCTATTAATCATGAAGTTTTCTGTCCGTTATAGAGAATTTTCTTTTAACAAATTCTATCCCTATCCGTCTAAAAATGGCACACAATACCCAGTCAATGCTGCCAAAATAACAATGGTATCCTGACAAGAAAGAGTTGCATTAGACTTGTCCTTCGCAAATATTCGGACGTGTTGATATTGTTGAAGTTTTTACCCTTACCATATAATCTTATTTGATGTATATATTTATCAAAAACTGCTGCAACTGGATCATTCAACCTAGAATCCTCAGTTGGACGCGTTTGAGTGTGTGTTTTTTAGGCTTAGTGGCGCCGACTAAAAAGCCGTTCATAGTCATTCTATGTAAGGCTTTTGCCGTCAAGTCAATAAGTCTAAAAAACGTGCAATCAAAT
>JAAGZM010000801.1 GCA_024206355.1 Gammaproteobacteria bacterium
CCACTGGCTACTGTTGGAGGTGTAATTGCATTACGTATAATGAATATATTTGTTTTCCAACCTTTAGATTTATTAACAATGATAGGTTTTATCATCTTATTAGGTCTTGTTGTTAATAATGCGATTTTGTTGGTTCACCAAACAAGAGATGCGGAACGAAATGGGTTATCAAGAAACGATGCTGTTCAACAGGCTTTGAATATGCGCATGCGACCTATATTCATGAGTACGCTTACAAGTATCTTTGGCATGTTACCATTATTGTTATTACCAGGTGAGGGCAGTGTTATTTATCGTGGCTTGGCTGTTGTTATTGTCGGAGGTATGAGCATAAGTACGATATTTACACTGCTCTTATTGCCGAGTTTATTGCAGCTAGGGACAAAGAAACAACAGATAGAACAAGAGCTTGAACCTGTTCACTCAGATGATAAAAAGTCAGAATTGGTGCAAGTTACCTGACACTTTATTTATAGAGTTAAGAATGTAATTAAAAATTCAATCTCAAATGAGAAGGATATTCAAATGAAAAATAATATTAAGATATTAATTGCCATGCTTGCACTAAGTGTATCAGCAACCGTCCCAATATTATATGCCTCTACCGATGATGATTCAAAAGAGGTAACTGAGCGGACTAAATCTGATTTACCTGAAGCTAATGTGAGGTTAGCTAAGGTACTTGAACAGCCATTAGCACCTGAAATTAAAATACTAGGAACTGTGGTTAGTCGTAACGATGCAAATATAGCTGCTGAAGTGTCGGGAAGGTTACTTCATGTAGCAGAAATCGGAACTAGAGTTGATGCTGGAGACATTATTGCAGAGCTAGATGAGCGACCATTAAAGTTTCAGCTTGCAGATAATAATGCCAATATTTTGAGCTTAGAGGCGAGCCTCAAATATAATCAAAAGCAAGTAGAACGATTGATTAAGTTGGCAGAAAGCAACAACACTGCACACACGCAACTTGATCTGGCTATCTCACAGAGAGATATGGCTTCACAAGATCTAGCAAGAGCAAAGGTGACTAAAGAGAGAACACTGTATCAGTTAGAACGAACAAAAATTAGAGCTCCATTTCCAGGACAGGTAATAGAGAGATATCAGCAGGCTGGTGAGTTCAGTAGTATCGGTCGGCAGGTTGTAAGGCTTGTTGATACAACCAATATTGAAATAAGTGCACAAGCACCAGTAAAAGTAGCCACTCAATTGAATGATAATATGTTAGTGGAATTAGATGATGGTACTAGAAAATTTTCTGCTGAAGTAAGGGCAATTATTGCTGTGGGTGATGATCGTTCTAGAAACTTTGAGTTAAGAATTAAAGCACCAGCTGGTAAATGGATTGTGGGTTCTGCAATCAGAGTTAGTTTACCAACGGAACAGCTTCGAACAGTTATGACTGTTCCAAGAGATGCGTTAATATTAAGACAAAATAGTATCTACCTATTCAAAATTACAGATGACAATACTGCAACCCGTGTCGATGTTAAAACGGGAATGGGTAAAGATGATTTAATTGAAGTGATTGGTGATTTAACCTCTGGTGATCGAGTCGTTATGCGTGGTAGAGAGCGATTGCGTGAAGGTCAACCAGTGAAAGATTCACAGTCTAGTACATAGGTTTAATACGATAGTTGTTCTAATATGTTCAACGTCTGCTCCTCGAATTTTGCAGTCAAAGCAAACGTTTTCCTGGTAACTTCTAATATTTCTTTGTAGTAGTCATAGAATTAGTTTCGCAGCAAAAAAATATTTTTACCTTTGGTTTCTATTTATATTAGAATGATTCTAAGTTGGTATTTTTTATTGCAAAGAAGCAGGAAATCAATTGATCTATCCATTATCTTACCGCCTTTTTAAAGGCACACCAATTTCTCCAGTTATTCTCTGTATGGGCTTGATGTTTCTGTTTGCCAGTAGTTATGTCTTGCTCTCGATCCAGGGAGGGTTTATTAAAGATGTTTTTACTGGAAAAATTCCCAGCATTGAGCTTCGTGCAACTTTAACCGTAATGATCTTGATGGCTTATGTGCCAATGGCTCAATTTTATTTAATTAAATGGAGTAAAGAACACTGGCAATTACTTTCTGAGTCGGTAGGTGACTTGGGTGGATTTGATTATCGCTTAAGTCGTATCTGGGGTTTGATTGGGATGCTGTTACAATTTATTTCATTTTTTGGTGTATTTTTGTTTAGCGGTGATTTATTTGATTCAAATTTCTGGAATCTAAGATTGATATTTTCTTGTATTTTTGTTGTAGCCATTGGTTGGCATTTATATCGCCTATTAACATCCTTATTATTTTATGCCAAACAATTTAGTAAAATTGCCAAATCTCTACCAGAACTTGAATTATTTGAAACAACCTTACCGAAAATATTTGTCCAGCAGGGCATTAGAAGTGCTCTACTGATCATTGGTGTTGTTTCAATATGTGGCAACCTGCTTGTAGCACCAGGAAGTCGAATTGATGTTGCTATTATACTAGGTGTGGTTTCTAGTTTCTCAGCGGCTATGGTATTTATTTATCCAGTTGTAGGTATACATCAGCGCATCAATGAAACAAAACAAAAACAATTGTCCGACTTACAGTTACAAATTGAACCACTGACCAAACAACTAAAAAATGATAACTTTGATTGGCAGAAGCTCTCTACTCTATTGGCACTGGAGGCAAGAATAAAGTCGGTTAAAGAGTGGCCTTTTGATGCATCAAGCATTTCCCG
>JAAGZM010000115.1 GCA_024206355.1 Gammaproteobacteria bacterium
ACAGTAGCCAGCTCAACGTAAGCCCAATAGCCACCGATATCGATATAGGTAAATACGACTGCAGATAGTATCAGCCACGGCACCCAGACTGGAACGTGTTGATGTTCGACATGGTGTTGTCCGCTCTGCTCTGTAATGTCAACTTCAACGTCGAGCGCGGCGTCTGCAGGGCGGCTTGGTAACCACCGAATGAACAAGATTGCGATTATGAAAGAAACTGCAAACGCGATATACATGCCTTCGATTGAAAGATAAGGCAGTAACCACAGTTCTCCAGCTTGTGAAAATGCGAACGCAAATAATTCAATGCCAAATGCTAGAGCGGGCTTGGAATGTCCGCCAATTGTCGCCACAGCGATGCCGGTAAACAGGCCCGCACCGATACCCGCAACGAGTCGCAGCCCAAGGGTGAATTCGTAACTTTGATAGTAGATGCATAGCAGGTTGGCGACAATTGCGATGATAGCTGCATAGACGGTTAGCATGCGACGATCGTATTTGGTGACTGTTAAGAACGCAACGACTGCCCCAATTGCAAAGCCAAGTTGGTCAATACCAGCAACAAAGCCGACCTGATTGTCAGTGAAACCAAGATTGCTAACCCAGGACGTCGAAATGACGGGCATTCCGACCATGACCGCGTATCCGGTCAGCGCCATGTAGATGCCGATAGTGAGGGATCGCCAGTTATCGAATATAGTTTTTTCGTGAATCAGTGTGCGATCATGGCTCATTGAGATGAGTCCTTTTTATTTGTTATTAGTCTCACTACAAGAGCACGAAATAAGTTACTAATCTTTTAGTAAGTAGCAGATGTACAAACAGAATAATAACTATCTTGAGCTTTGTCTAGAGTAACATTTTAATTATTATCAGAATATGATGTCAAATCACACTGTTAGTAAGAGCCATTGAACCATTATCCTACAATAAATTATTTCTCAATTACTGTGAATTCAACCTGTATAACTACTTCCCCTAATGTTTCAAATGAAACATTAGTTGCCTTCCAGATTTGAGGTTTTAGTTCTGTATTTGGGACAATACAACTTCTGTTGCCGACTTTAAGCGGAACTTATGGTAATTCTTGATTTGGGCTGTTTTGTTCGATCTGGAGACATTTAGGTATGATAAAAAACTTAATTCCAACATAAATTATTTTCAAAGCAAACCATAATCCGATATCTAGACTAATATGAATCGCCCCGGGTATTCCGGAGACTCTTTTGTTTGAGTCAAGC
>JAAGZM010000802.1 GCA_024206355.1 Gammaproteobacteria bacterium
CGTTATGTCGGTCTGAATACTGCAAATGGTGCTGTACTTGATGCCTTGGGCAATTTACAAACTATTGACTCACAAAATGGTGCTATCGCCTATCGCCATGTTTGGGGTGGTGGATGGCGTTCAAGCCTCATCTATTCAGCTATCGAAGTTGATAATGATGCAAGTCTGACAGGAACTGGTGTCACCCAGCGTACCAATAGTTTTCAGGCTAATCTGCTGTATAGCCCAACTGCCAAGGCTACATTTGGTGTTGGCTTACTTAATGCCACACGTCAACTGTATAGTAATACTGAAGGTGATATGACTCGCCTGATCTTTACGGCAAAATATGCCTTCTGATTAACAGAAAGTATTTTACATGATATAAAAAAGGCTCCTCAGCGGAGCCTTTTTTATATGTCAAATTGCAGTTTATTTGGTATCTTTATTAAGATTCCATTGATATGAAATACGTTTTATACAAGTATTAATCGTGAATTTTTATTCATACTCAAATTTATCTATAGACCAATGTCTAATTTAACACCTATAGTCAAGGTGAGTTTTATCCTCTAGTATTTGAAAAACCCGTGTATCTCAACTTGTAGTTTTGTTTTTCACAAAAAAGAGGGCTGAGAACACTAAACTGCATTCTGTCCTATCAGAACCTGGGAATTCGACATAATGCTCTACAAGGTGAAAGGAAATATAACTATGAATGATGATAACTCTAAAACCAGTGAATTATCCAGACGAGGATTTATGAAAGTCGGGGCTGCTGCTGTTGCTACAACAGGTATGCCCATGTTTTTCGTAAAGGATGCCTGGGCAGCAGATAGTTTCCGAAATAATCCAGGAAATGCAAAATCAGTCAAATTTGGATTTAATGTCCCTCAATCCGGTGCATATGCAGATGAAGGGGCTGATGAGCTTAGGGCTTATAAGCTGGCAGTAAAACATATTAATGGTGAAGGTGATGGTGGAATGATGAATACCATGAAACCACTGAGCCTCAAAGGTAATGGTGTACTCGGTAAAAAAATAGAATATGTTACTGGTGATACACAGACAAAATCTGATGCTGCTCGTGCTTCGGCCAAACGTATGATCGAAAAAGATGGCGTGCTGATGGTAACAGGAGGTTCATCTTCTGGTGTGGCTGTTGCAGTACAGGGGCTATGTCAGGAAATGGGTATTATCTTTATGGCAGGTCTTACTCACTCAAATGATACAACCGGTAAAGACAAACGTCGCTATGGCTTCCGGCACTTCTTTAATGCCTATATGTCAGGAGCAGCCCTTGGTCCGGTACTCAAAAAAGAAATGGGCACCGAACGTAAGGCATATCACCTTACAGCAGATTATACCTGGGGTTGGACACAGGAAGAATCTATTAAAAATACTACTGAAGGTCTTGGTTGGAAAACTACAGCTGCAGTAAGAACACCAGTTGGTGCGGGCGATTTTTCCCAGTATATCACTCCGGTATTAAACTCTGGAGCTGATGTTTTAATCCTGAATCATTATGGCAAGGATATGATCAACTCTCTGACTCAGGCAGTTCAGTTTGGTCTTCGTGATAAGCAGGTTAACGGTAAAAATTTCGAAATCATTGTACCTCTCTTCTCGCGTCTGATGGCACAGGGTGCTGGTGAAAATATCAAAGGCATACTCGGCACTACCAACTGGAACTGGGCTATGCAAGATGCAGCATCCAAAGCTTTCGTTAAGTCATTTGGTGCAGAATACGGATTTCCACCATCAATGGCTGCTCACACAACTTATGTACAATGTTTGCTGTATGCTAACGCTTGTCAGGCAGCGGGTACATTTTATCCACCTGAAGTCATCAAGCAACTCGAAGGTTTCAAGTTTGATGGAATGGGTAATGGGCCTACAGAGTATCGTAAAGAAGATCATCAATGCTTCAAAGATGTTCTGGTTGTACGAGGAAATAATGCTCCAACCTCACAGTTCGATTTATTAAAAATTGAGCAGGTTGTACCTCGTTCACAAGTAGAATATGATGCTAAAATATTTGGAGGTGAATTAGGTCCATATAAAGTTTAGTTTCATTGGATATATGCCAGCTACTTCTTTGGTGGCTGGCTTTTTTATCTTTTATTTCATAATAGTGAGTAGTGTGTAAACGTTAATGGATGCAATTTTTCTTCAACTTTTAAATGGTCTTGATAAGGGCGGTGCTTATGCATTGATTGCCCTTGGTCTTACTCTTGTCTTTGGGACACTTGGTGTCGTAAATTTTGCCCATGGAGCATTATTTATGCTGGGTGCTTTCGTGGCTGTGACAGTACAAAAAATACTGACAATTTCCCAGAAAGTAAAAGATGAAAGTATAACTTTCTTTGAAGCATTTAAGGAACAACCTTATCTTGAGATCTGGTTTGGTGATGTCGGCACGATGATCATAGATTGGGCAGTCCCAATCTCAATTATCGTCGCAATTCCAATAATGATGCTCATTGGTTTGATAATGGAACGTGGTCTGATACGGCATTTTTATAAAAGACCCCATGCAGATCAAATTTTGGTTACATTCGGACTGGCAATTGTCCTGCAGGAAATCATCCGTTCATTCTTTGGTGCTAATCCGATCCCCACACCAGCACCAGAGATTGTTGCCGGTAGTGCTAATATTGGACAGATGATCGGTTTAGGTGATTCTGTAGTTTATCCTTGGTGGCGTCTGATTTATTTCGCCTTTTCAGCAATTGTAATATTTTTGGTATTTGCCTTCCTGCAATTTACAACCTTCGGTATGGTTGTACGTGCTGGTATGCATGACAGAGAAACTGTGGGCTTACTCGGTATTAATGTTGAACAAAAATTCACTATTGTTTTCGGTATTGGGGCTGTTGTGGCAGGTCTTGCAGGCGTAATGTATACCCCGATCTTACCCCCAGATTATCATATGGGAATGGACTTATTGGTACTCTCATTTGTAGTTGTAGTGGTTGGCGGAATGGGTTCGCTTGGTGGTGCTGTAACAGCAGGATTTTTATTAGGAATTTTACAATCATTTGCATCTATGAACGAAATAAAATCAATTATTCCAGGTATTGATCAGATAATAATTTATCTGGTTGCAGTTATTATTATTCTTGTCAGACCACGTGGTTTGATGGGACGCAAAGGCGTGATGGAGGATTGATATGATTTCGTTACGTAATGATTGGACTGTGATGGCTATCTTCTCACTTGCTGTATTAACAGCACCTCTTTGGCTTTCACTTATCGGAGCTGGCTATCCTGATTTACTGCAGAAGTTTGCCATTTTTGGTATATTTGCCATCGGTTTTAATATCTTATTTGGATTAACAGGGTATCTTTCATTTGGTCATGCAGCTTTTTTAGGTATCGGCTCATATTCAGCTGTCTGGTCTTTTAAGTTATTAACCATGAATGTTATTCCGGCAATTTTGTCATCAATGCTGATTACAGGTTTGTTTGCTATTGTCATTGGCTTTTTATGTTTGCGCCGTTCAGGAATTTACTTCTCCATTCTGACACTAGCATTTGCCCAGATGTCCTATAAACTGGCCTATTCCGTATTAACTCCCCTGACGAATGGTGAAACCGGCCTACAACTAACAATGCAAGATGCACGCATTCTAGATGATGCAGTAACATCAGGTCTACCATCAACCACCTTTTTTGGCTTGAGTATGAGTGGTTATTCTGGGTTTTACTTTTGTGCGACATTACTGATATTAGGTTTTTTTATATCCCTTAGAATCTTTCGTTCACCTTTTGGTCTAAAGTTACTTGCTATTAAATCAAACCAGAATCGAATGAAATATACTGGATTTAATACTCGCCCATACCTGTTAACAGCCTTTGTAATTTCAGCTGTCTATGCTGGGCTAGCTGGAGCATTAATGGCTGTTACAGATCCACTTGCCGGTGCAGAGCGTATGCAATGGACAGCTTCCGGTGAAGTTATCCTGATGACCATCCTTGGCGGAGTAGGAACTTTAATCGGTCCATTACTGGGTGCAGGCATTATCAAGTACTTTGAAAATATTTTCTCAGCGCTCAATACTACAGAGTTACATCAAATATTTTCGTTTTTACCTGATTGGTTGGAAAACATCGTTGTGGCAATTTCTTCAGAATTTGTTGGTGAAGGATGGCATATGACACTCGGACTGATGTTTATGCTAGTGGTCATTTTCCTACCTGGAGGTGTCTTGGAAGGTATTCAGAGAACGGCTAGATATTTTAAAAACAAATTCAATAACTCAACAAAAGTTGAGTCACCGACTCCTCAGCATGAGGAGATAAAATAGTATGAGTTACGTACTAAGTATTAAAAATGTCAATAAAACCTTTGGTGGTTTACAAGCCTTGGGTGATATCAACCTTGAGATAGAAGAATCTAAAACCCACGCAATAATTGGTCCCAATGGAGCAGGAAAATCAACTTTACTTAACTGCTGTATTGGACGATTAACGCCAGATTCCGGGACCGTTAATTTTAACGGGAAAAATATGATTGGCATGCAACCCCATGAAATTAATCACGCCGGAATGGTGCGCGTATTCCAGACGCCGGAAATTTTTCCTGAGTTAACTGTGCTACAAAATGTCATTATCCCAGGATTTGCTAAACGAGATGGTGTTTTCAAATTTAATGCTTTTGGCAGTGTAGCCAAGGAAAAAGACATTGAAGCTGATGCTTTGCATATCATAGAAGATATGGGCCTGCTTGATCATATTCATAAAACTGCTGGTAGTATGTCACGGGGTGATAAGCGACGGCTTGAATTGGCTATGGGATTGGTTCAGCATCCAAAACTATTACTATTAGACGAACCAACTGCAGGAATGGCACGTCATGATACAAATCGGACCATTGATTTATTAAAAAAAATCAAGAAAAGAGGCATGACTAAAATAATTATTGAGCATGACATGCATGTTGTTTTTAGCCTGGCAGACAAGATCAGTGTTTTAGCCCAGGGTCGCATTATTGCAAGTGGTACACCAGATGAAATCCGTGGTAATCCAAAAGTACAGGAAGCCTACCTGGGTGGTGCAGAAATATGAATGCTATAGAAAGTCCAGTTACAGAAACCGAATCTAGATCGGTATATTTTTCTTGTAAGGATATGCAGTCCTACTATGGTGAAAGTTTTATTGTTCATGGTATTAGTTTTGATGTTCAGGAAGGCGAAGTCCTGGCATTATTAGGCAGAAATGGCGCAGGAAAAACATCGACATTACGCTCAATAGCACGAATGGATGAGCCCCAGGTTACAGTGGGTGAAATATGGTTGGATAATCAACCACTGCATAATATGAAATCCTATGAAGCAGCACAACTCGGGGTTGCTTTAGTTCAGGAAGATCGCTGCATTATTGCTGGAATGACTGTTGAAGAAAACCTAATACTCGCTCAAATTGCTCCACCTAAAGGTTGGACCATTAAACGAATTTATGAACATTTCCCCCGTCTGGCTGAAAGGCGTCTACAGGAAGCAACAACTCTATCTGGTGGAGAACAACAGATGCTTGCAGTAGCCAGAGCTTTAGCCCGTGATATAAAACTCTTGCTTCTGGATGAACCATATGAAGGATTGGCTCCAGTCATAGTTAAGGAAATTGAGAGAATTATTGATGGCATCAAGAAACAGGGGATCACCACTATCATAGTTGAGCAAAATGCTGTTGCAGCACTACGCCTGGCTGATCGGGCAATTATCCTTGATATGGGGCAAATTGTATTTAACGGCTTGGCTCAAGAAGTCCTTGATAACGAAGAATTACGTCACGAATACTTAGCAATTTAACTTCCTTGTGGCATAGGAGAATTATTAATGTCATTTCAAAATTTATTGGTACACCTTGATGATAGCAAAGCCTGTTCTTATCGAATTGAAGCTGCAATTTCACTGGCTAAACGACAGAATGCACAGCTCACAGGTATAGCCATTGCACTCACGTCAACAATATCAAATTATATTGGTTTTGAAATTCCATCAAGCTTTGGTGAAGCTCAACAAAAACTGGTTCAGGAAGCAGTAGAAATAAGCCTTAACAACTTTGAACTAATGGCAAAAGAGGCAGATATAAAATATACAAGTAAAATTATTAAATGTGATGCAACCAAAGCTGCGGCTCTGCTTTCCTTCAATGCTCGACATGCTGATTTATGTTTTTTGGGTCAACCAAACCCTGATGAGCCAGGTTCGTCCTTTAGAGACTCATTACTCAACAGTATTTTATATACATCCGGTCGTCCTGTTTATGTGGTTCCTTATATTGGCCGTCCTAATCCAAAAATCCGCAATGCAGTTATTGCCTGGGATGGAAGTAAGAAAGCTGTGCGTGCTGTCAATGATGCCATTCCACTGCTTAAAGGACGAGGAAATACAACTATTCTGATAATCAATCCTAACCAGCGCATAGGTGTCCATGGAAAAAAACCAGGGCAAGATATTGCAGATCATCTTGAGTGCCATGGAATAAAAACCAAAATTATCTGTCAAACTTTTAATGATGCCA
>JAAGZM010000116.1 GCA_024206355.1 Gammaproteobacteria bacterium
GCTCACTAAGCGCAAACGGCAAAGCTGGCGGTAATAAAAAATCAACTGAAAAACTTTTTGTGCATGAATCACAAATTAAATAGGAGTTATAAACATGTTGCAACAAACAACAAATAGATTATAATGTAAATGTAAACGCAGTTTAGTAGCTGCTTAGAAAGTTAAATGTTGGTAAAGGGTATTTAAGATACACGTAATCGCTGATGGGTTCTTTGTTCTATCAACGTTTACACCCTCTACTAAACAGAGGTTACGTGTTCCTTAAGTATCCTTTTTTTGTGTCTGGTGTTAGCGGTACGTGATAGCTAGTAAAAAATATTAGCTGGTATCTTCTTAATATCAACGGTAGACGAACATAGGTGGTTTGAATCCATGTAACACCAGACACAATCCCTTTCAAAGCTTCTACACTGCCAAGTTAATTGGTATCTTGTAAAAATTCCTAACGGTTTAGCTAGAACTGTAAACAAGCAAATATGTACTAACTTAATAAATAATGACGTTGACCGCGAATAAACAGGTTTTATGCAAGGGTATTTGGTGTGGACTACCAACAAGGATTGTGAAAAGTTGCCTGATGAATGTTATTTATTATTTAAACTAAGATTATTGTAAAGGTATCCATCCTTGCAGTAACGGTCATTAGACTAACTATATTTAAAACAAAGGATAATAAGATGATTAAAGATATACAAATAACTGTAAGTAAAGTTTCGGTTGAGTACTCAGGATCAAACTATAAAGTTGACGTTGATCTTGATGGCGTTGATGTTGATCAAGTTATTGAGCAGGTTGGTGTGCATGAAATTCTTGAGCAAATAGATAAAGACGACATTATTAATTTTGTTCGAGAAGATTTGTGCTGTGAAGTAAAGGAGTAAATAACAATGATTAGTCTGGATCATTTAATAGATATTTTTTGGGATTTAACAGAGTTAAGAAAAGATAACGAAAACCATATTGTTAATGATGATACTCAAGTGGGTATTGAGTTTGCTTATGAACAAATACAAGCGTCACTAGATGGCAAGCAAATAATAGATAACGCTGCAATATCTTATTTATACGATAACCATCCAGAGGCTTACAAGGGCTTTTACGAACGGGTTAATGGAGTAAATAACAATGAGTAAATGGATAAGCGTAGAAGATAGGTTGCCGGGATATGGCGATCCAGTTTTAGTTGTTTTAAATGGTAAGGTTCAGTATGTGACATATATGCTTGATGGCGCAGACGATACTCCAGACTGGTTTGAGCCATATCATTTTGAAACAACTGGCGAGGAGAAGTTTTTTTGGAATAAGGCGACTCACTGGATGCCACTACCTAAACCACCAACACAATAGAGGTTAATAGAATGGGTAAGAGCGAGCAAAGAAGATTAATAGAAAATGCAGCGGAAGAGCTGGCGTGTTTAATAAAGAAAATTAATGATGATCTAAAGTCTAATATAACAAGCACAGATTTAGACGAAC
>JAAGZM010000803.1 GCA_024206355.1 Gammaproteobacteria bacterium
ATAACGTCATGCTTTACTTGTAATATTTTATATACTACATATATAGATTATCAATCCATTTACACTTACGTCTAAAATAAGTGCGATTATTGTGATTTTAATCAAAATTCACTGATTTGGAGTTATTCTACAGCCTCAACGTTGCAATAACCGGCACGAGGTACGAGCGTCCGGCGCCGCAGGCGCGTAGTTAATTGCCTTGTTATGAGTTTGCATAGTTAATTTCATTGCTTAGATTCAAGAATTAAAAGTATCGCTTTACGATGATTCAAATTCACTAACTTTTTTTTCTTCCATTTGGGCTGGTTCTCATTAGCATAATACTTGGAATACTCATCGATTTTAGCCTTAGCTATATCAATTGCATTGCGCCTTTCACCAATCACTCCCAAACCGAATAAACTGTATGATGGTTTCAGTTCAGGGTTTGCTCCTGCACGAACCAAAGCCTCTATAATAGCTAGATTCTTCTCGTGTTCAGCATAGGGGGTTTTAATCGCAGTTATCAGAACCGTTGGCATAGTAGTATCGGGGTAGGTCGCGTTTGGATCGGCACCATTCTCTAGCAAAAATTTCACTATCTCTACTCGATCCTTTTTAACAGCTTGCTCTAAGACATCAGTCTCGTTGCTTTTTGGGTTAATATCGACCTTATGCTTGTCTACCAGCCACTTTACAGTTTCGAGATTACCTGAAGCTGCAGCGGCTTGTAATACTGTACTGTAATAGCTCAGTTCACTAGTTCTTTTTGGATCACCGCCCGCTGAAACCAGTTCATGCAACCAATATGATTTATCGTATTGAGCAGCGGCGATCATTTCGATGGGGTGAATATGGCTTACTTTCTTTATAAGTAGATGACTGACTTCATCATGACCATAACGAATCGATTCAGCCAGTGCAGTGGTCGGATAATAGCCGCCCCGGGTTGCCATAATACTGCTCGGAGAAACAGAATCTGAAACATGCTCAACCTTAGCACCGGCCTTCAGAAGAGCAGCAACAATGTCGACATGTCCTTCTCGAGCAGCAAACATGAGTGGTGTCCATGAATAACGACTAGACTTATCAATCTTCTGATCTGACTGAATCAGGCGATTGACTGCCTGCAAGTCCCCAGTTTTTGCCGCGCGCATTAATGGTGTTACACCTTCATCTGCTTTATCACACGCCCCCATAAAAACGACAAGAACAATCATGTAAATAAGAAATTGTAATTTACTTTTCATTTTCCGAGATGCTCATAACGTCCACATAAAAGGCGGAGCGTCAGCGACGTCCAGCGCAACGTAGTGAAGCGATTTTTGATGTGCTTGTTAGATTTTTTGTTCACGTTTCCACCGCCTAACCTTCGTGCGTGCAGATTTATACGGTGCTATTGTATTTACTTGAAACCACTTTACAATTGCCCACTTCTCACCAGTCCAGCGCCTTTGATGAGGTTCCTGTAATTCAGTTTCAGTAAGTGAGTATACCCAATCAGATAGCTGGCCTTGCAACGCCGCAAACTCTTCACGCAACTGGTTCAGGGTAAAAGCACTATATTCTTTATAAAAGGAGTCTGCTAATAATCCAAGCTGATTCCATTTGAAGCCTTCGGCTGGCATTTCAGGTACCTCCCCGGATTTTTCTAGTTGCTCCCATGACATGAGAAGCTTACCCCAACCGATTTGATATGCAAGAACATCGCAGCAAGAAATACTACCTTCTATATCAGGCGTTCTTTCAAACTTTGGCAGCACTGCATCAAACTCCGCATCCAATTTTATATAAGCGAGTTCTAAATTCTGTAAAACTTCATGCTTGGATGCTGGTAATGGCATTTTCCTTCCTGAAATCTAACGTTGGGTTGTTGGTTCACAAGGACTAAGGAAAGAGAGGTTTGAAAACTCTGCTCTACCATAAACCTCATTACTTTTTTTAAAAATTGCTGAGTCCTTGTGACCAACCAACCCCTGGTTAGCACATTTATTACTGATTAAGTTGAAAAATAATATTTTCATGAAAGTTTTCTAGTAAATCTTTTGCTTCACAAATAAAGTTAATATCATGTTCCATTTTTTCGTGATCAAATTTTCGATATCGTTCCATGATGCCACTTTTCTTTGCTTGTGTTTTCACACAAACATAATTATTTTCTCGGAGACCAGCCCAATCTGCATGAGCGTATTCATTTCTTCGTTTTCCACATTCAACCAAATTTTTTTCAAGTTCTTTTAATTCTTCTTGATTTGTTTCAATATCCCCATATGAAATTGATTGACCATATAGATTTATTAATGCTCTGCATATGCCACTATATTGCATCTCAGCAAGGAAAACAGTAATTCTTTCATCTTGAAAAGGGTCTCCACTTACCATGTCTGAAATACAGAAAGCTATATTGGTTTCTAATGAATTATAATGAATAATTATCCACCCAATTTGACTGGCCATACCGTCAAGCATAGTATCCAAATCATCTTCATTTTCAAGATACTCAAGATTTTCTTCAGCATCTCTTTTAGATAAATTAAGTTCAGTCATGATATTTTTGTGCTAACGCCGCCATAACCGGTTTGGGGAAAGTGGCGGCTTTTTTGCGTCAGCGAAAAAGATGACGTTTTACCCAAATCCGAGTTCATGGCTTTGTTAAGCATTTTTCCACGCAGGGTTATCCGATTTACTATAGGAGTAGA
>JAAGZM010000804.1 GCA_024206355.1 Gammaproteobacteria bacterium
AGATTACTCAAATGAGAGAAGCAATTCATTTCTGCCAGCCTTTTGGGAGTCTAGGGTTTAAGGCTGAAATTTTATCCAGATATGGTTTGAAAACAGGTTATGCAAAAAGAGGTAGGCCAAAGAATAGTGAAATTGTATAAAATTTAATCCCTCCGTCCCCTTTTATACGATACGCCGTCCCCTTTTATACGGTCCCCTTTTATAATATTAATATTGTTCACGCATATAAATCTGGCGACTATTACCAGGGAAAATACCGAATTGTGCTTTGCCCAGAGGGTTGCTAGATGATTTACTTGAACAGCTCCAGGTGTCTTGTAACCAGGATTGATTACTGCTTACTAGATCATATTCAACACAAACACTTCCACCATTATTATTTCCAGGAGCTGATAGAGTCAAGTTTCCTTTGCCGCTTGTCAATGTAATCGGACTGATTACATTGGTTTCGCCACTGGAAAGGTTACCGCTATAATCACTAAAAATGACATCACTGCTTGATAATGAAGTACAGGTATCATCACTGGCTAAAGTATAGGTGTTGTTTCCATCCACACTTTGCCAGTATTCAAGGGTAAGTGGGAGTTTTAATGGGTTAAGTTCACTGCCATAGGCATCGAAGAGAACCATTCTTCCATAGCGGAGCTCTGTTGAAACACTAGTATTATTTGAAATCTCAATGGAATACGGATCACAGCTTAAATTATTATCAGGATCATAACAGCTACCATCTGAATCAGTGAGTGTCGCTGCACTGTAAATAATATCAACGTCCGCATCAAACGGCAGTTCAACACCATTTTTGCTATAAGTAAATTCATCACCAGAAGAACCACTTGCTTGTGATATAGTGCCGCTACCATCAAAGTCTGTTTCACCTGATAGTGTAATGACCCCCGCAGTGCTAACAGATAATGTGGCAGATGGTGCACTAGGACTGCCTTCTGAAAAACTGCGAGTTAGGAAAGAGTTTAGCTTCCAGTAGCCATTAGTACCACCCAGGCCACCACCATAATTGACAGTGGTTGAGTTTAATTTTGCCTGAGCTGTGACTGTTAAGGCTGGTGCTGTACCATAATAAAAATTCTGTCCTAAATAAGTGAATAGAGTACAGCTATTTGCAAAATCAGGAGTATTGGCATTTATATCAAAATGATGAGGTATAAAACGTCCAATATTATTGGTTGTGCTAGTGGTTGTTAAACCACTGCTGAGATAGTTACTTAAAGTGGCCGTCAGACTAATGATGCCTACTTCATTCCAGTTTAATGTGACATTTGATGCAACACCAGCATTAAAGTCACTGCTTCCTCCTCCTGCTGTTTGAGCGGTATTGCCTCCAAGAATACCCGTGTTTGTACCTGAGCCTGTTGGGCTGATTTTTGAATGAGTCAATGAAACTGCTTGAGAAGAGGCTTCATGGCCAAAGTTTTCAGTGGTTAAATTATTACTTAAAGCATCATGGTCATCTGGAATACCATCTACGTTTGCATCTTCGCCACTGGCCCAGGTTTTAGCTGTGAGTGATGTTGTAAAATCATTACCAGCCTTGGCGAAGATATTGCCACTGGTTGCATCAGTTGCGGTGCTCAGGTTATTCATATAAAAGCCAAAAGGACGTACATTAAACTGATTGGATGCACCCAGTAATGTTGCAGCAGTAGTTGGTGGTGTCTTGGTGTTATCTGTGCTGAGTATTTTTCGGGCATAGAGTGTAATATTACCAGCATCGTTATAATAAAATGAAAATGGGGCAATGCCGTTAGTATCAAAACTCATATTAACTGAAGTATAGCTGGATACACCTGCATTATTGTTTCGTGCAATAAACTTATTTTCTGCTGCTGAAATTTGGACTAAATCATTGTTTATACAAGTACTGGGATTGTTGCACTCGTATGCCAGTTCTACCGCTGTGGTGCCTTGCAAGGCAACTTCACAGGCCTGTGTTGTGCTATTGGTTTTGACTGCACGCAATTGCAGGGTTTGGCTATTTGGTTGTGTATTAGAAGGCTTTCCTGCAATTTGATGATTGATGGATTCAGTTGAGCCTGTCGTGTCATCGAAAAAACGAAATCCTGTATCGACGTATTGAGCATTCACATCTTCGCCTGCATCACCATCATTGTCAGTTGCAGTGCCATCGTTGATATCAATATCAATGTGAGGACTGGCTGTAATAGTTGAGCGTCTGAGCCAAAATTGTGCGGAGGTTTCTGTGCCGTCAAAGGTGTACTTATCAGGGGCTGTGAAAGTGCCATTACCTGATTTAAGTGTAATACCATCGACAAGCATTGAAGCTCCGATTGTAATTTGGGTGCTGGATGTTGGAGCAATGACAAGATGATTGGCATCGTGAGCTGTGACAGTAAAAGCATTGGCTTCGCAGGTAATACCTGGATTGCCTAAAGGGTAGGTAATGGCATAATGGTCAACGGCAGTACTACTAATAATACTAACGACAGGTTCTGATTCCACATAGCGACGAACAACAATGTTCCTGACCCTTGCTTTGTCCTGTGCTGTCATAATGGCAGCAAAACCTCGTCCATCATAGTCACTATCTGTACCTGAAATATGTAAAGAGCCTGCATCAGGCCAGGCAAGAGTCGGCCAGCCAGAATTATTATCCCAAAAGTTCAGGGTTGTGCTATTGATGCCCCAGACACTCAGTGCCATTTTTCGCCATTGATTATTTGTAATAGTGGCTGGGTTTGTACCATTTACTGCAGTTGTTGTACGGTAACTTTTTAAAATGTCACCATCTTGATTATAACCACTTCCGCAATTAGCATTATGGCCACGATTAGCTACATAGTAATGTGATGATGACTCACTGCCATTGCTCCCAGAATCAATCTGTCCCCGCAATAAAACGCCAGTGGTCATGTTATTAGGATAACATCCAGTGTGGTAAAATTCTGCTTCAATTAGAGCATCACGTTCATCAACTGCAATACGATAGCCACTTGTGTGATTCTCTCCATTATTATAGCTATAATAACCAGCAGAATCCCAGGAAAGTGAGTCGTCCCAACCACTACCATGCCATGCATCAATTCTGCCATGTGTATAATCACCACTTCTGTCAATTGAAGCATCGTCATACCAACGATATACGTTGGTTGTTGTGACGGGGTTAGGAGCATTTGCTGAAGGATTGCCATAGTAGAGATAGTAATTGGTATCAGTTGTACTATCAGCTATATCGGTTTGTAACATAAAGCGAATATCACTACTTGAGGCATTACAAGAAATTAAATGGCGATCAACTTCTGCTAAGGTTCCATTGCTGTCATGCACCACACGAAGGTCATCACAATCAGGCTGAAGTTTGCCAGCACTGATTAATGATTGTGTATTGAATGAGGCCAGCCTAACCGTGTAGCCATTGTAACGTTTATCAGGACCTGTAGGTCCTGTCGTAATTGATAACTGCTCATTGTAGCTATAATTAGCCGGATCAAAAGTATTATTAACTAAAGGGGTGAGAGCAAGAATATGTGCTGCACCTGAGCCAGAATACGTGCTACTTGATGAAGCAATAGCTGTTTTATTGCCCGTTGGTGCAATGGATGACTGAGAGGTGTAATTCATGGAAATGGCAATTCCCAAAGCATCAGGGCTTGGTATAGAAGTATTATCTACTATTTCTGTCATGCCTGATGGTGCTGTCCAGCCACTGGTTGCAATAGTAATAGACCATGAATTTAATGTGGCAATGCCATTAGTACTGGCAGAACGGAAATTAATAGCAGCAAATGAGGATTCACAAATTATAAACAATGAAATTAATAAGAGCCAAAAGACAAGCAAATGATTGCATTTATCTGTTATAAAGATTAATTTCTTTGTTGAACAATTAAGGTAACTCATGGTGTGGCATCCGTAATGGTAACTGCAATTTCACGTGCGACATAATCCAGACTACCAAAAGTAGCACTGTCTGTCTCTGACTCAGCTCTCAAACTATACACATTAAAAGAGTTACTCTTTTCCTGGTGAGTGGTTAATGTACAACTAATACTGGCTTGAAATCCAGATAAACTGCCATCACTGAAATTAATTACTTTGGGTGAACCTGGAGGGAAACTACTACAGTTACCATCGTTAAGAGCACGATAAATTCCCCATTCAATACCACTTCGAGCTGCTTGATAAGCTCGACTGCTTAGAAAGCTATAACTTAAAGTTTGTTGTTGTACGGTACTAATGGTAACCATATAGGTGCCCAATGCTCCAAGCACTATGAGCAAAAATATGGCGGCGACTAAAGAAAATCCAGACTGTCTGTTTTTGCTTAAGTGGTTCATGGTGTATTACCCACATGGACTTGCTGTAAGAGGGTAATGGTTTCACCTTGATCGCTGAGTGTGATTTTTAAGGTTGCCAGAGCACCACGAAGTGGTGAGCCGGGGTTAAAGGTAAAGCTTGTATTGGTGCAGTCAACATGAGCCGACAGAGTATTAGAAGTACCAATTGTGCCACTATTACCAATTGTAGACGATAGTGCATGCTCGCTATAGCGATTGATTTTATTGCTTTCACATTTGTAGGTAATGCCACCATTAGTTAAAAAAACGCGTCGGCCTTGAATGGATGTGGATAACTCTGGTGTAGTTGAACTAAAGGGGGTTAAAAATACAGGGCTACTTAAAGTAATAATACTATCAGTACTATTATCAATAGAAACAGTAATACCAGGTGGAGTGATAACATAATTTTCTGTACTGCTGCTTCGTGTATTGTCATCACCCTGGCTGTAGATATCGTTTGTATTTATGCTGTTGATGACCAATTGAACTGAATCGCTGCTAAAAGGTAGACTGATTTGTTTCATTTTACCATAGAGTGTAAAGTGATCATCACCTGAAAATGAGCCATCATCATAACCGAACTCAAGTAGGTTATCAGCACTACCAGGTGGAGGGAAAAAACGGTAAATACCTGCATCCAATGTATTTATCATATCAATTGTTGTAGTTGAGGCATCTGTACGTATGCTATTAGGTAAGGCTCTGCGAATATCTCGTGCAATTTTCTGCAGGGTCATTTCTGCTGAATCAACCAGTTCAGCACGGCGTTGTAAATCATTATAGCCTTCAACTGGGTGAACAATGATATTGGTGATAGAAATGGCAATGATCCCTGAAATCACAATGACCACAATCATTTCAATCAGTGTAAAACCTGAATAATAATATTGATTAGAATAAGGCATCATCAATACCTGCTTCGAAAGCTGGTGAGGGTAAAATCAACCAGACCAGCAGCATGAGTTACCTGGACATCAATTTTTAGTGAATGACTGGATGGTATTCCTTCAAACAATGTTGCAGCTACACTCACGCCAACAGTGTAACCATTAAGTTCATTGATAACGATATTATCCTGATCCCTGATATTGGTTGGTAAAGATGGATCGTTATAATCACAAATGTTGTCATAGAGATCTCTTGAGGCTTCATAAAGTCCACTACAGCCACAAGCACCAGTATCTGGATCACAATAACTATGTAACTGAATCTCTTCCATATAGGCTTGAGCTATTGATATAGCCTGGTGTCGTATCATGGGATCTGCACTATGTGATGTCGTTAGGGTCATCACACCAAGAATGCCTACGATAGCAATGCTGATAATAACAATGGAAATGACTAACTCAATTAAAGTCACACCAGCTTGTTTAAATTGGCCGCTAAGAGTGTTCATAATTTTTCAACGTAGCCTGTATTATTATGAATTTTGAATGATCGGCTATTGACGGTAATGGTTTGGGCTACTGAAGGTGAACCGGAGGCATCAAATAGGAATGTGTTTCCCGAAATTGAAATTCCATTCGGTGTTGTCCCTGCAACAGAGCCATAAGGAGCACTGACAGTGATAGGAAAGCTGGTTGGTGAGGCACCGCAATTGGCTTGTGAAGGTTGCTTCAGTGCAAATGTTGTTGTACTGATAAGCACTTGAACTTCACAATGACTGCCAATAGCCACTTTTTGAGCATAACGGATAGAGTGAATAAGTTCATCAAAAAAACCACGCTCTCTAAAAGACTGACTGTCAAAAAACTTAGGTAAGCCTACAGTCGCTAAAACGCCAACAATAATCATGGTTGTAATGAGTTCAACCAGTGTAAAACCAGAACAAGTTTTTATGGAATATTGTTGTTGCATAGATATCTGTTTATTATGGGGAACAGTACTAACTATAGTTGCCAATAAGGAACTTTTCCAGATAACCGAGCACTTTTACTTTTCCTCTGAATTTAAAACTTAAAATTGTTGCTTTACTCACTTTGCTCCTGCTTAAACTGAATGATCTTTCTACGATCTTTTTTACTGGGGCGTTTAACGGCATGCTGCGGCATACCAGCAAAGACCGCTTTTCGCTCCTGTGTCCGCTTTTCTCTTAGCTCAATGCTCTCAGGTGTTTCTTCATAAAGTGTCTGA
>JAAGZM010000805.1 GCA_024206355.1 Gammaproteobacteria bacterium
ATGTAAGATATTGTCTATAGTAGCTGTCAGTAATTTTAGTAAATTACTGGAATTACTGACGTACTACTTTAACCATCGAATGATTGTGTTAAACTTTCAAAGTTGGAAGGAATCCAATATTAAAACAAGGAACGTTTATGACTAACCTCATACGTACTGTTGTACAACTTACAATATAATCGGCTTTGGCAATGCCCGAGTTGTCGGGTATGGCATTCTTGCCGTAAGAGAGGTGTATTTTGATTAAAGTATTATTAGCTGATGACCATGATTTAGTTCGATTGGGTATCAAGCGACTTCTGGCTGATGCCAATGGAATAGCCGTTATAGGAGAAGCAGAATGTGGCGAAGAGGCAATCAAGCTTGCCCGCGACTTAGAGCCAAACATCCTTCTTCTAGATGCGAATATGCCAGGTATAGGTGGCTTAGAAGCCTGTAGAAGAATTATTCGCCATAACCCTGATATAAAAGTGATAGCACTTACCGTTCATGCTGATGAGCCTTATCCATCAAGATTTTTACAGGCTGGTGCATCCGGATATCTAACAAAAGGTATTGGAGTTGATGAAATGGTGAAAGCCATACGACAGGTGCATGCAGGGCAGCGTTATATTTCTGCAGCAGTTGCCCAGCAGCTCGCATTAAACCCGTTTGATGCGAATAAAGAAAGTCCGTTCGATGTATTGTCAGAAAGAGAAATGCAAGTCATGTTGATGATAACGTCAGGAGAAAAAGTACCTGATATATCTGAAACTTTGTGTCTAAGTCCAAAGACAGTTAACAGTTATCGTTACAGGTTATTTGACAAGCTTGGCGTTGATAATGATGTCGCTTTGACTCATCTTGCTATTCGACATAATATTATCGATCCACATTTACTTTAATTAAGATTTATTAGTGGCATCTGCATCCAGTCAAATTAAAAAACATCTGGCACATTTAACGACTGAACCAGGCGTTTACCGGATGCTTTCTGAGCATGGAAAGATCCTCTATATCGGAAAAGCACGTAATCTTAAAAATCGTGTAACGAGCTATTTTCGTAAAACTGTCGATAGTCCGAAAACTCAAGCGCTAGTAAAGCAAATTCAAAATTTTGAAATTACAATTACCAATACTGAAGCTGAAGCATTGATCCTTGAACAAAATTTGATTAAGACTCATCGACCTAGGTTTAATATTTTACTAAGGGATGATAAATCTTATCCTTATATTTTTCTTTCAAATGATAAATATCCGCGCTTAACATTGCACCGAGGTGCTAAGCGGGCAAAAGGAAAATACTTTGGACCGTTTCCTGGTGTGGGTTCAGCCAAAGAAAGTTTAAATCTTTTACAAAAACTTTTTCAAGTCAGGCAATGTGAAAACAGTTATTTTGCACATCGTTCAAGAGCCTGTCTTCAATATCAAATAAAACGTTGTACAGCTCCTTGCGTAGAGGCTATAAGCGAGACAGATTATGCAAAAGACGTAGCAATGACTCGGCTGTTTTATCAAGGACATAACGAGCAAGTTATTGATGATTTAGCTATTCGAATGGAAGAGGCATCAGATAAGCTTGCTTTTGAAGAGGCGGCAAGATATCGCGATCAGATATCAAGCATGCGTGACCTTATTCAACAACAGGTTGTAGAAAGAGGTAGTGGTGACCTAGATGTAATTGCAATGGCAAGAAATGCCGGCCTTGTTTGTATTCAGTTATTATTTATTCGACAGGGGAGAGTGCTTGGCAGTCACAGTTACTTTCAAAGTTTAAAGCGAGACTTTACAGACTCAGAAATTTTAGAAACCTTCGTTAGCCAATATTATCTTAAAGGTACTAAGATACCTTCTGAGATTGTTGTAAAAATGGTCGCAAAAGGTGCAAAGGTTATTTCTCAGGTTCTGTCTGAAATAGCTGAACACCAAGTGAAAATTAGCGCTAATGTCAGAGAAATGCGGCAGCAGTGGTTAAAAATGGCAACGACTAATGCTGAAAATGCTTTGTCTACTCGACTTGCTTCTAACCAAACAATAAAAAGTCGTTTCCAAGCATTATCAAAAATTTTAGGCTTGCAGTGTGTTCCTGAACGTATGGAATGCTTTGATATCAGTCATACCTCAGGTGAGCAAACGGTTGCTTCCTGTGTAGTCTTTGGTTTAGAAGGACCTATTAATAGTCTCTATCGACGTTTTAACATTAAAGATATTACTGGTGGTGATGATTTTGCAGCCATGCATCAAGTACTCCAACGTCGTTATAAACGTGTAAAGTCTGGAGAGCTTGAAGTTCCTGATATATTAGTTGTAGACGGAGGTAAGGGGCAACTTAAACAAGCTGAACTTGTATTGGATGAGCTTGGTGTTGAAATACCTGTAGTTATTGGTATTGCTAAGGGTCGAACTCGCAAAGCCGGTTTCGAGCAATTATTTATCCCAGGGCAAGCTAATCCTGTAGTTATGGAAGCCGATGAGCCTGCTTTGCATTTACTTCAGCATATTCGCGATGAATCTCATCGATTTGCAATTAGTGGTCATCGAGCTAAACGAGCAAAGGTAAAAAAAGCTTCACCACTTGAATCTATCGAAGGAATAGGTGCTGTACGTAGAAGAGAACTATTGAGGCGATTTGGTGGTCTACAAGGAATTAAGCAGGCAACTATTAGTGACTTAAAACGCATACCTGGTATTAATCAAACACTGGCTGAAAATATACATAATCGATTTCATGAGTAATTTATTATCCTAGAATCCTCAGTTGGACGCGTGTAATCAAATGCGTAGGCAAACTCTCTCAATGGATGAATAGTAATCCTTCTGTAAGTTGCTGTTATAAAGTACATAATCATAATTCAGAGCCAGTCAACTGAGGATTCTAGGATTATAAATAATACACCTATGCAGTTAGTGACATTATGCGTACAATAGCTGGACTGACCTCGTACTAATTTTTAATTTTTAATATCGAAAAGGCAAATTGACTTGATGACAATTCCTAATATGTTAACACTGTTCAGAATTGCATTAATTCCGATCATTGTAATACTTTTTTACTTACCCTATGAATGGACAAGAATGGCTTCTGCTGTTGTTTTTGCTACGGCTGCGTTCACTGATTTATTTGATGGTTATATCGCTCGCTCAATGGGGCAGATAACCGATTTAGGTGCTTTTTTAGATCCCGTTGCCGATAAGCTCATGGTAGCAGTTGCTTTGACGATGCTTGTAGAGATGCATTCATCAATTTGGCTAACAATACCTGCACTGGTAATTATTTGCAGGGAGTTACTGGTATCTGCGCTTAGAGAATGGATGGGAACCTATGGCACTCAGGGAACCGTTTCTGTTGCTTTTATTGGTAAAGTAAAAACGACTTTGCAAATGGTAGCGATTACAGGTTTACTTGCAAATCCACCTGAAATTATAGATTGGGTGTTGTTATTAGCCTATGCATTACTTTATGCATCTTTCTTTCTAACGCTGTGGTCAATGTTCCATTATTTGAAGCAAGCATGGCCAGATTTGACCAGTGGTCGATAAAATTACCGATTAACTAGAAAAACATGAAATAAACACATTTAGTTGCTTGACAGTATCTAAATGTCATGTAAAATTGCCCGGCACTAGAGACGCGGGAATAGCTCAGCTGGTAGAGCACGACCTTGCCAAGGTCGGGGTCGCGAGTTCGAATCTCGTTTCCCGCTCCAGATTTTAAATAACCCGGCGCTTTTATTGAGTTCCGGGTTTTTTTTATTATTTCTCAAGTTGTTATACCTTCCAAGGCTGGGTGGTAGAATGGTTATACAGTGGACTGCAAATCCATGGACGCCGGTTCGATTCCGGCCTCAGCCTCCAATATAACACTTTTAAACTTCTCTGAAACACTTTTGAAGGCACTGTCAACGGTAATAAATACCGATAACTTGATTAGGGCAATATGCGTGTGTTACATCCAGATCAGAAGTAAAAATACTTCACTTAAAGACCGTATATATGACAGCAAATCTGTCCCTGTTAATCTAATGTTAAACCTTGCAATATGGGAGGAGACCATATATGCAATGTCCGCCCAGTTGACGATCAC
>JAAGZM010000806.1 GCA_024206355.1 Gammaproteobacteria bacterium
AAGTCAATAAGTCTAAAAAACGTGCAATCAAATGTGTAGGCAAACTCACTCAATGGGTGAATACTAATCCTTCTGTAAGTTGCTGTTTTGAAATAAATAACCATAAGTCAGAGCCGGTCAACTGAGGATTCTAGGTTCAATTCAATCACTTTTTTTTTACTTATAATAAATTTGATCGCAGCATTTTTGAGGTAACTATTGCAGCCCATTTGACAGTAGGATTTGTAGTCACGTTAAAGTGTGTAACTTCACGTCTGGCATGTAGGAAATAAAGAATAGAAATTTTGAGTTGTTATTTTAGCAAGCTCATTCAATGAAAGCTCAAATATATCAGCCATTTGTTGAGCCACTTCAACAACAAAAGATGGTTGATTTTCTTTGCCTCGATAAGGAACTGGGGCTAACCAAGGACAGTCCGTTTCAACAAGTAAACGCTCAATTGGAAGTCTAGCAACAACATCTCGCAGAGCTGTAGCAGTCTTAAACGTTATTATGCCTGAGAAAGAGATATAAAAGCCCATCTCTATTGCAGCTTCAGCCATTTCCAATGATTCTGTAAAACAATGTAGAACGCCTCCAATTTGCTCAGCCTTTTCTTCTTTAAGGATAGCTAGAGTATCTTCCTTAGCGTCTCTGGTATGAATAATAAGAGGCTTTGAAACTTCCCTAGCAGCCTGAATGTGCAAACGTAATGATTGCTTTTGCCAGTCTGCATTTTCAGGAGAATAATAATAATCAAGTCCGGTCTCACCAACAGCAACAACTTTAGGTTGATTGGCTTGTTCTACTAGACGTTGAAAATCGACACTAAAGGAATCTTTTTGAAGCGGATGAACACCCGCTGTGCAATAGACATCTTGGTAAAGTTTAGCTAAATCATTAACATCTTTGAATGTATCGAGGCTAGTTGCTATACACAAAAATCTTTCGACACCCCTATTTCTAGCACGCTGAAGTACATCTTCAACAGTTCCAGAAGCATTTTCAACGAGGCGATCGAGATGGCAATGGGAATCGACTAGCACAGGAACAGTATAATTACATAGTATGGGTTTGGCGATCAGACTCTAGTGACTCTGACAAATGAAGTTCAATTTTGCCTCTAGCTTGACCTTGATCTTGAGGGCTAAACTGAACACCTACGCCAGCTGCACGATTTCCTTGAGCCCCCTTGGGTGTGATCCATACGATCTTTCCGGCAACCGGGATCTTTTCTTTTTCATCCATGATGGATAACAACATAAAGACTTCATTACCTAAATCATATTTTTTAGCAGTTGGGATGAATAAGCCACCTTCTTTAATGAAAGGCATGTAAGCAGCGTAGAGGACAGCTTTATCTTTAATATTTAATGATAAAATACCGTGCTTAGGTCCCTGTTTTGGTGCTTGTCCCATTAAATTACTCCGTACAAATCAAATAAATAATGTAAAAAAGATTAATAACGACAATTATGACCGGATCATTTGAAAATTGCAATCCAACGAAACATCAAATTTTCAGTAATTAGTTGAGGGTTAATATTACTGGTTGTCGCCATTAGTCGCCTAGCTTCGAGTAAATGCTCCACCCAAACATCAAAACGATTAGACATCTTTGATGCTAGCTTTTGAATTAAGGAAAAATGATCATTATTAATTAGCTTTTCTTTAGCAACTTTATGAGAAAGTTTTTGAGCATCCAGTGCTAAGCTATACATCCATTCAATTGAACTAGCGAAGTCATCCTTTTTCAGTTTAGCAACCAATTTAATCGGGTCAAGGTGGCCCTCTGCTGCTCTGGCCATGCCTGTGATAAAACTTTGTCGAACATGCAGTTGTTCAGATGTCAGTAAGGTTAATGCTTCCAAAGGCGCATGCTTAGAAAGCCTAAGAGCTAATAATATCGTGAGTTTATCATCTAGATGACGTTTAATTAACCAGTTCATACCTTCAGTTTCTGTTGGCACATTAATGGACATTAATTGACAGCGGCTACGGATCGTAGCAGGTAATGAATTAGTTGTGCTGGAAACTAATATCAATAAAGTATTATCACCAGGTTCTTCGAGTGTCTTAAGTAAAGCATTTGCAGCAGATATATTCATGGATGAGCAAGGTTCAATAATAACGATCCGATATCCACCTTGGTGAGGTCGCTCCATACAAACTTTAACTAATGCTCTAATTTGATCAACTGAAATCAGTTTTTTATCTTCGGCAACAGTTATGAGGTGATAATCTGGATGTGTTCCAGCTGCAACAAGTAGGCAGTCTGAACAGTGACCACAGCTAAAGCCTTCTATTGTCGGCTCCTTACAAAGTAAAGACGTACCAATGACCGATGCTAGTTGCTCTATACCCAGGCCGTCAGCGCCTCTTAGCATAAGAGCGTGGGGCAAACGTGCCTGCTCTTTTAAAGAAAGCACTTGCTGCCAATGTTTTTCAAGCCATGGATGAAGTGTATTATTTGATATCAACATAAGTCTCTAGAACGCTCTTAATTTTTGCTTGTACCTGTTCAATGCTGCCACTAGCATCGATTATTTTAATGCGATCAGGTTCATTTTGAGCTCGTAATAAATACCCACATCTGACAGCTTCAAAAAATTTAACATCTTCTTTTTCAAACCTATCGGGAGTGCTTCTTAATCTGGCGCGTTTCAAACCAAGTTCAACTGAAATATCTAAAAACAGCGTTAAATCTGGTTTAAAGTCTTGTAGGCACCATTGATCTAATTCTGTAATTCTATCGTTATCCAAGCCTCGAGCGGTACCTTGATAGGCAAAGCTTGCATCGTTAAATCGATCACTAATAACCCAGTTTCCTTTGTCTAGTTCTGGGATTATGTAGTGTTGGCAGTGCTGGACTCGTGATGCATACATCAATAATAACTCCGTATCAGAAGTTACTTTTTCAGATCGAGTAGCCAGTAATAGCTCTCTAATTTCTTCAGCAAATGGTGTTCCACCGGGCTCTCTTGTCATTACCGGATTAATGCCTTTATCTTCAAACCAGGATTTAATAAACCGTAAGCTAGTAGACTTACCTGCTCCCTCAGAACCTTCAAGAGAAATAAACATTGGCTTCTTATTTTTCACTATTGACCTTTTAATTGAAACCGGCGTACTGCACGGTTATGTTCTTCAAGTGTTGTTGAAAACTGATGACTACCATCTCCACGAGCAACAAAATATAGCTCAGTACCACCTGCAGGATGAACTGCTGCACTTAATGATGCCTCAGATGGCATTGCTATAGGCGTAGGAGGCAATCCCTTTCTGCGATAGGTATTATAAGGTGTATCTTTCAATAAATCTTTACGTCTAAGATTACCGTCAAAAGAATTTCCCATGCCATAGATAACGGTAGGATCTGTTTGTAATCGTATGTTCATATTAAGTCTTCTAACAAAAACACCAGCGATTCTATCTCTTTCTCCAGCAAGCCCAGTCTCTTTCTCGATCAATGATGCCATAATTAGTACATCATAGGCTGTTTCATAGGGCAGCTCTAAGTCTCTTTCATTCCAATATTTTTGAAGTTTTTCATTCATCAATTGGTGTGAATTTTGTAGAATTTGTAAATCTGAAGCGCCTTTTTGATAATTGTAAGTATCTGGATAAAACCAGCCTTCTGGGTGAGACTGTTCTAGTTTTAGCTCATCAAGGATTTGTTGATTTTTAAAGCCTGCCAGATCTTGTCTTAACTTAGGCTCTTTCTGTAATGCAGATAAG
>JAAGZM010000807.1 GCA_024206355.1 Gammaproteobacteria bacterium
CGTGGTTACTTGTCCTACCAGGACTCATTACCCATCACAATGATATTCACTGTATCGAGTCTAGTACAAGGATACTTCTGGCGCAGGGTATTTAATAAGTTTGATCTCACAGGGCACATACATAAATGGGTAACTCAATGGGTACAAGGGGTTTAAAACCACAGTTGTATCAGTATTATTAATACCCACACACAAATAAATATTTTAATAGGAGAGTAGTAATGACTGACACAGAATTTTATACGAACGCCCAACTGTTAGTCTTATGTTGGTTAATGCTTGTCATAGCATGGGTGTTCTGGGGTGCTTCGATGTGGCAGCGACACGACCACATATTAGGACCGACTCTTTTTGTGGCAGGTTTTGGTGCTTATATGGTAGGCGCTATAATACTTATAATCATTAAGGGGTACTTCTGAGTGTGGCCTATAGCGGAGAATAGTAATGACTGACATAGATAACGATACAAAATTAGACATTTCAAAAATAAAGGAGATGAAACCCAATTGCATTACGCAGGACGACGCTTATAGCGAATGGCTGCACTCGAAATATGCCAATGACGCAACATCGGAGGCATTTACAGCAGGCTATCGGCTAGGCTTTCTCGCTGCCAGAACAAAGATACTGGACCAATGATTTCCCCTTTACCGGGAACTTGTACATGAGGGTTCTGTACGCTGTACCTACTACATGGGCATAGAAATCATTAAATAGCACAGAACAGAAGTATTTTTAATTAGTTTAACAACTCAACAATGTAACGGAGAAAATAGTAATGAAAAAATTAGTAGAATTAGTTGAAGTAGAGGGTGAGGGTTTAATGGGTTTAATGAATGAGGTTATCACCATATTCAGCCTGAACTACATATACACAGGAAAGCTGATTGGTGTTAATGATACATGCGTTTTATTGGAAAACCCGAGTATTGTTTATGAAACAGGATCGTTTAATGAGAGTA
>JAAGZM010000808.1 GCA_024206355.1 Gammaproteobacteria bacterium
CTTAAATCGAAATGTTGAAAAACAACACGGCATATAAGCACGGTGGATGAAAAGTGGCGAAAGGGCGAATAGAGTTTTGAAAAATCAAATAAAGGCTGTGGAGAATTCCGTGGTTTATATTTTTCTACAGCCTCGTTATAGGGCTTAGATAAGCAGCATCGTGACCGTATCCGGCACCAACTTTGGCAAAGCGGCAGCGGACTATGGAGCTTTCCGAGCTGGTTTCCCGGAGTCGATTTTCGACCGGCTGGCAAATTTTGATGTTGGGCTTTCGGGTCAGGTTGTTGTCGATCTTGGGACTGGAACCGGCACGCTTGCACGTGGTTTTGCCCAAAGAGGATGTGATGTTATTGGTGTAGATCCGGACCCTCGGATGATTGCCCAAGCCAAGGAATTAGATCGTGAGAGCGAGGTTAGCGTAGCGTATGTACAAGCAGCCGCCGAATCCACTGGTCTGGATAGTGAATTAGCAAACATCATAATAGCAGGTCAGTGCTGGCATTGGTTTGATCGTTCTCTTGCGATTAAAGAGGCGATTCGTGTTCTTAAACCAGGAGGTAAACTTGTCATTGCACATTTTGATTGGTTGCCTCTAACTGGAAATGTGGTCGAAGCGACAGAAAAGTTGATACAGCAGCACAATCCGGCCTGGCACTTGGGTGGTGGTCAGGGGATCTATCCGCAATGGTTGCCAGGTCTTAACGAGGCCGGTATCGAGGGCATCAAAACCTTCTCATATGACTTGACTGTCTCATACACACCAGAGGCTTGGAGAGGCCGTATCCGAGCTAGTGCAGGAGTGGCAGCTTTGGATGAGGAGTCGGCTCAGAATTTCGATCGTGATTTGATGAATATTATTTCTGAGCGGTATTCGTCCGGTGAATTAACTGTTCCTCATCGGGTTTTTGCAATTGTTACGGGACCTATAGGCATATAACAGCTTATGGTTGAATCGTGGTGTGTGGTATTTTCAATTTATGCTATTTATCACAGTGCTAAATATGAGAGCCGAGGCGGCGTTGCCCAATAACCAGCGCAATCAGTTCGCGCCTACGACGCCGGACCGGCCTTCGGCCGGCCGCTGTTGCGGGCGTTTCTGGCACAAATTGGTTTTGGTTATAATTATCAACAAAAATTTATAAGGACTTGCTATGGCTATGTTTATTGCGTTCCCTGCGTTAATTTATTTCTTCTTTTTCCTAGATTTATCTATCATCGTCAAAGGTATAGCAGTAGCCTTTTGCGCATTTCAGTGGGTGTCTAACAGAAACGCAGTACTAACTGCGATTGAAAACACTTCTGACGATCCAACTTATGAAAACGCTCATCGAAATCCAACGATTGTTTTTTTTATGTCAGCAGGTATGCTTGGAACAATAGTTGGTTTGATCGCTATTGCAGTCGATGTTTTTAGGCTTTTCACGGGCTAAAAGTTACGCAAAATATTCTAAAATTGCCTAGAAAATATTTAGGGTAGTTGGTATCAAAAAGGCAATGTCCAAATACCAGGCCTCTCAGTTACAAAGAAAATGCTGATTTACTATAAATATGAAAAAACATAACAATACCATGCAGTCGAAATACAAACATTTCACATCTTTTGCAAAAAGCGCAAAAGCTGCGCCATGTTTGTATTCCACTGATGGCAGGCGTTATGTTAGGGGACAATACATGAGTAATCGAATTTCAGGAATATCAGATTTTTTGCTTCAGCTAGATGCTTTAAAATCTGTAAGTCGTCGAACATACATTAATGGTGGAGAGCGGGTTGAAAATTCAGCTGAGCATTCATGGCATTTGGCGATGGCATGCTGGGCTTTCGCAGAATTGCTGCAAGATGAATATGACGTACCGAAACTCATTAAGCTTGCACTGCTTCATGATCTCGGCGAAATAGGTGCAGGAGATACTTTTCTTTACAGCAATAACAGAGATAGCGCCCACATTGAAGAGCGTGAAAGCATAAAAGAAATTGCCTCACATTCCGGCAATCCAATTGGAGACGTTATCGAGCTTTGGGAGGAACAAGAAGCGGGAGCAAGTAAAGAGGCAAAGCTTTTAAAAGTTATTGATCGTTTACTTCCATTTCTTCACAATATTACCAGCGAAGGCCGTGCGTGGCAGGAGAGTGGCATACATAAGAATCAAGTGTTGAAAATGCATCAGTTTATTGAAAATGAGAACCTAGAAATATACGAGTGGTTTATTTCTAAGGTCGAGCATGCTGTTGATCAAGGGTGGCTAAATGCCTCCTAACAAACACATTAAAAATCGCCCACAAAAGGCGTGGGCTGGACTCGCTAATGCTCGCCTTTTATGTGGGCGTTAACCATCAAGGGAATAAAGTGCCAACAATCAGAAAACTTCTAATCATCATCTTCATTTTTCAGGCTTCAGCTTATGCCTGCGATGACGCTGCCCTAAAGCCGGACTGTGAAAAACAGTCAGAATTTACTTGGAATCC
>JAAGZM010000809.1 GCA_024206355.1 Gammaproteobacteria bacterium
CATGAGCCAAAAAAAAGACCGCCCCAAGTTTTGGGGCAGTCTTACACTCTAGATAAATAGTACACTAAACTATGACATTTGTCAAATATTGCTATTTCTCAGCAATTTTATTGCTATATCAATGAGTTCGGACGTTTTTTCTTTTTGTCTAAAAAGCCAGTTTTTATCGTCTCGTTTTAATGTGATGCTGGTTTTTATTCTAGCATCGCCCGAAGCGGGTCGGCCTGCGCCTTCCCGTTTGCCGCCCCTGTTTTTATTCATAGACTGCCAATGCCTCCTCAAGTTGTGTTTTTTCTTTTTCTAGTGTTTTTAGTACGACTGATTCTTGTATGTCTGCGTGATTGTGCAAACTTAAAATCCAGCCAGTCTCAACAATGTGCTGCATAATGTAAAAATCAACGCCATTGTAAATATGTTCACGAATAAGTGTCTTATCTTTTTTTGCACAATCCGCTAATTTTAGGCATGTGTTGATGTTCATGATATTTCCTTTTTTTTGGGGTTTTGTTTGCTTTCTTTAGCTTATGACCCATCTTAATCTTATTATTTGAATATGTCAAGCACTAATTCAATTTAATTTAATTTATTTTTCCACTGCTTTCTTTGGTATAGATTTAACGTCCCATCCAGCTTTGATATTCTTAGCTTTAACGCCCCAGCCAAAGATTATATCCCATTCAGCTTGTATATTCCTTCCCGCTTCGATAGTTCTTGTTGCTCTTATATCCGATCCAGATTCTATATCACGTTTAGCCTTGATATGCTCGCCAGAATAAATACCATGACCAGCTTTGATGTTGAAACCAGCTTCGATAGTACCAGCCGCATTAATTACATCATACGCTTTGATAGTACCACCAGCTTTTACAGTTCTTCCAGAAAGAATATTCATTCCCGCTTCGATAGATTCACCAGCTTCGATAGATTCACCAGCTTCAATACACAACTCAGAGACTATTGATGTGCCTGCCTTTATGTCACTTCCAGCTTCGATAGATTCACCAGCTTCAATGAATGTACCAGCTTTGATAAATGAAGCTGATTCAATAGAAGTACCAGCTTCAATGAATGTGGCTGCTTTGATATATGTGCCTGCTTTGATATATGTGGCTGCTTGTATAGACTCCCCTGACTCAATGCCTGTGCCCGTTTCGGCTACTATGTAACCAGATGCTTTTAATTTATCAAAAAAAACAGTGCCCATTTCTTCGTCTATTTCTATGTTTCCAATGTAATCACTTACATCAATTTTTCCGATGTATTTATTCTTGCTGTCAAAATGTAATTTGTTTAAAAATAATAGTTTCATGACTTTCATGACTTTTCCTTTTTTTGGGGTTTTTGTTTGCTTTCTTTAGCTTATGATTTTATTATACACCTATATTTGAATATGTCAAGCATTAATTCAATTTATTTTAATTTATTTTTCCCAATTTTATAGCAATGTATCTGCCAGCCTGATTATC
>JAAGZM010000810.1 GCA_024206355.1 Gammaproteobacteria bacterium
AAGGTCAAGAAGGGCCTGACTTGGATGTTCATTGCTCCCATCACCTGCATTGATGACTGGAACTCGACTCGACTTCGCAAATTCAGCAACGGAGCCTTCTAGTGGATGTCTCATAACAATGATATCGGAATAAGCTGACATTACTTTTGCAGTATCTTTTAACGACTCGCCTTTTGATAAGGCTGAATTTTCAGTTCCAACTGTCTCTCGAACATATCCACCAAGACGATTAAAAGCACATCCAAAACTTACTCTTGTACGAGTACTTGGTTCAAAAAACATATTCCCTAGGATCGCTCCATCCAGTACTTTTGATAAGCATTGACGCTCAGCGTAGGGTTTCATCAAATCAGCGACTGAGATAATTTGTTCGATAGCTTCACGATTAAATTGAGAAACTGAAAGAATATGTTGACCAAAAAATTCCATTGGTTTGTCCTTTGTTAGGAAATCAATATCAATATTTACCCACTCTAGAGTCAGCCTAGAAAGGGTTTTACAACTGCCATTATAACAATAACAATAAGTGGTATTACGGGTATTTCATTGATCATTCGGTAGAACTTTTCAGTATGCTGATCTTCATCTTTAGCAAATGCTTTTAGCAATTTTCCACAATACAAATGAAAACCTATCAGAATAACAACGAAAACTAATTTAATTTGTAGCCACTCCCAGTGCAATAAAATATTCCAGCCGTACATATCAATAAGCCAAAAACCTAAAATAACAGTAAGTATAGAGCTTGGCGTTGTAATGTAGTAATAGAGCTTATACTCCATCACTTTGAATAAATCGCGACCTGACTGCTCCTGGCAAATTTTGTGGTAGACAAATAAGCGCGGAAGATAGAATAGTCCAGCAAACCAAGTTACCATAAAAATAATATGCAAAGCTTTAAGCCAAAGTAACATGTATTGATTTACCTTCTTTTAGAGAATGCAAGTATTCTACAGCTGAATATTGTACGGTTAAAGCTATCTAGAATATTAATTGAAAAATAATATTCAAAAATTTATAAATAAACAAAATATTTCTTCTTATATTTGTTTTGTGCCACTGAATTACATACCATAGTCAATAAATATGTATAAACTAGCACTAATTGTTTTTTTTTGGAATGTTGAATGGTTTCACCTGATCTTATTGTTATCAAACGCTGGACTTGGAAACAGTTCACAGTACTTATAATCGCGGCTGTGTTATTGTTAACTCTGTTCTTGCTAATGGGCTTCTGGCTAGGTCATCACGATGGTATTATCCTAAGAGCTGAAAAAAAACAACTGATCAATACTGTCAATGAATTAACTCAACAATTTGAAGACAGTCAGCGACAGCTAGTCATGCAAAAACAAATTAGTAAAGTTGATCAGGCTGCCAATATTCATGCTGGTAATTCGATGGATAGTCAACATCAACAAATTAGAGAACTAGAAAGAGAGTTAAAGTTTTTTAGAAATATCATGGCACCTGAGGAATCTCTTAAAGGTTTGCAGATATCACGGTTTACTTGGCAGAAGCAGAAAACGAATATCATTAACTGGCAATTAAGCCTGATCCAGGCAGGCTCTCAAGGCCTTGCAGTATCAGGTTTTGCAAATATGGAACTAATAGCCTTAAAAGATGAGAAAGAGGTGCTTGTTCCACTTTTAACGGAAGATAAAAAAGAACGGTTTAATTATCGTTTTAAATATTTTCAACATATAACTGGAAGTCTTGTTATTGAAGCGGGTTTAGTCCCAGTATCGATAAAAATTACTGCTCACTCAAAACTCAAAGGACAACCGTCCATTGAGAAACGATTTCCATGGCAATCTGATGAGGAGAAAATAGCCAATGTGGAGTAAAAAACAAAAACAAAAACCAAAACCACGCTCTGGTGCTGCAGATACACTTATAACGGTAGATACCAAAATCAATGGTGATATTAGCTTTACAGGCGTGTTGTTTGTCGATGGGCTTGTTAAGGGTAATGTCACTGCTAAAGATGGAAATCATTCCCTCTTGACTGTTGGTGCACAAGGTCATATTGAAGGAGATATTAAAGTACCTCAAGTTGTCATCTATGGATATATCAAAGGTGATGTTCGTACCTCTGAGCATCTAAATTTGAAGAAAGAATCCCGCGTAGAAGGTGATGTTTTTTATAACCTTTTGGAAATGGCAATTGGTGCATCGGTAAATGGTAAGTTAGTTAAGAAAGATACTGCAACAAAGTTACTTGATCATAACCTTGGTGTTGATTCAACTAAAGATGATTTAGAAAAAGCATTAGATGGATAATTTACACTCTCTTGATGAGAATGATTATCACTTGAATTATCTAGTATTAATCCCCATTATTTGTGAATAGGAAGAAACTAGTCTCCTTATGGACTATTTTTGAATTTAAGAAGAAATTACAGGTAAAGAAATGAATCAAAACACTAACTCACCAATTAAAGTTTCAGATGCCGCTGCGCGTCGCGTAAAAGTTTTAATTGATGAAGAAGATAATGAAGCTCTTAAGCTTCGCGTTTTTGTAACGGGTGGAGGTTGTTCAGGCTTTCAATACGGCTTTAGTTTCGATGAAGAAGTTAATGATGGTGACACTGAAATCCAACATATGGATGTTAGTATATTAGTTGACCCTATGAGTTATCAGTATTTATTAGGTGCTGAAATTGACTATTCAGAGGGCTTACAAGGTGCTCGCTTCTTGATTAATAACCCAAATGCAAAAACGACCTGTGGTTGTGGTTCTTCTTTTACCGTTTAAACCTAGAATCCTCAGTTGGACGCGTTTTAGTGTGTGTTTTTTAGGCTTACTTAGTGGCTTAGTGGCGCCGACTAGAAAGCCGTTCATAGTCATTCTATGTAAGGCTTTTGCCGTCAAGTCAATGAGTCTAAAAAACGTGCAATAAAATGCGTAGGCAAACTCACTCAATTGGTGAATACTAAACCTTCTATAAGTTGCTGTTATAAAGTACATAATCATAAT